>SLNU01000335.1 GCA_007132865.1 Bacteroidales bacterium
GCCGGTCGCCGGGCGGCCGGAGTGCTTCCCCACTTCCAGGTCCACAGCCCACGAAGGTCAGCGGCGGCCCCGGCTCGGTGCACCCACCAGGCCGAACCCCTGCGCCCGAGACCCTCGATGACCGGGGTTATCAGGACCGGGTCTACATCCTCCTCCGGGGGAATCTCGAACAAGATTCCTCGGTCGTACAGGGCGTATGAATCGGAAAGCTCTTCGAGATGGTCCTTCCACCTGGGAAGCGTTGCCATCTCGAAGCGATGAGAGGACCCACCCATCCGGGGGAGAGGTTCGACGACCGGAATGGGAACTCGTCCAGACACCCCGGTGAGGTCGAAGAGGGCAGCGGGTGACGCCGGGCATAAATACTCGAAGATCATTATCGAGTAATCTTGGGAGGCTTCGGTGTTTCGGCAAGGAGAATCGCGTAAGTCGTTGCAGGACATAGAGGGCTTCAGGAAAAGAAAAGTCCAGCGCCCCCCCTCCATCTGTATTCTGGGTCGTGCAACGCACACGACCCGCCGGCCAGAGGCCAGGAGGACAGGTGAGAAAACGCACTCCCGAAGGATGGAAGGAATTGCGCACACGAGTTCAGGACGTGACCAAGCGACTTCACAGGGTCGCGGCCCGGATGAATGCCTTGGGTCTCATGTCCAAGGCGGAGGTGCGAGACTACCAGCGTCTTCTGAAGACGGGCGCTGAACATCGCCTCCGTGGAGAAGGGGCAGCAATCCGTGCCCAGCAGGTCTTGAATGAGTTTGCTGCTGTCGAGGAGCGCTTCCGTGCAAGGTTGACGAAGGCCGAAGCCTCGAAGCCTGAGACTCGACACAAGACCACGTCGGAGGCGTATCCGAGGCTCGACCGTCAGGGCCTGTTTGCTGAGGAGGCTGACAGCGGGCGGAGTGAACGCGTGACCGAACTGGCCGAGCGGCTGCGAGTCGCGGAGCTGATGGTGCATCACCAGCTTTCCGGGGCACAGGCGCTCCGTGCGGCTGGGCTTGAGGGGAAGCGGACGACACGATGGGCCAGGAAGTGCGCCCAGCGGCTTCGCGAGGGGGGTGTCGTAGCACTTGAGGACCGCAGGAAGTACAACGGAGGCCAAAGGACCGTCACCACCGACGAGATTCGGAGGCTCATCATGGCCGTGCAGAGGAACCGGCCAGCGGCTGGGCCCCGTGCGGTGGCCCGAATGGTCCAGGAGGAATGCGAAGCTCAAGGTCTCCGTCCACCAACCGAGTCGGCCGTGAAGCATGTGCTGAGCAACCTCCCGGCCGGAGTGCGCGCAGCCCTCCGAGGAGAGGATGAGCGAGTAGGTAAGCGATACACCCTCGTTCGCCGCACCGAGCGGGCCAGCTTCGCGGCAGAGCGGTGGCAGGCAGACCACAGTCCCCTGGATATCTGGGTGAAACGGAAGGTGGATGGGGTATGGGAGCCTGCTCCAGCATTCATGACCGTTGCCCTCGATGCCTACTCGCGGGCGATTCCCGGCTTCTTTCTCAGCACGGCCGACCCGGATGCGCATTCCATTGGGCTCATGTTGTACCACGCGTGCCGCTCCAAGGACGACTCGAGGTGGTTCACCTCCGGCGCGCCGCACATCCTTCAGGTCGACCGCGGGGCCGATTTCGTGTCGAAGGACGTAGCGTCCCTCTGCTCGGCGCTGAAGACCCACATCGACCCAGACCCCCCGAACTATCCCAACGCCAAGGGCAAGGTGGAGCGGCTTTTCAGGACCCTGGATACTGGACTTCTCACGAGCCTTCCAGGACACAAGAAGGCCCATTGCCGGAGTCTCGGCGCAGCCAGAAAACAGCTACCTCACCTGCTCACTCTGCCGGAGCTCCGTACTCATGTGGAAGCTTGGATTGCCTCGACCTATCACCTCCAGGTGAACCGGAGGACAGGCGCCACTCCGGCCGACCGGTGGACAGCTACTGCCCGTCCGAAGCCCGTCGCCGACGAAACCCTTCTCCGCTTGGTCCTCTCAAGGTCGACCCGTTCCCGTACGGTCACAAACGAAGGGGTTGAGCTTCCAAAGTCGATGGGCGGCGGCCAGTACCTCTCTCCAGAGATGTCGGGCCTTATTGGCCGGAAGGTGACCCTGCGCTTCGCACCTGACTACCTCGACGAAGTGGCTCTTTACTGTGCCGCAAGCGGTGCATTCCTCTGCGTGGCCCATCGACTCGGGTCCAAGTCAGCTCCCACCATTGGAGACATCAAGCTTGCCCGAAACGGCTTGAAGCGAGGGGTCAAGCAGGTTGTGGAACCGTACCTGGAATCCATCAGGGCCATTGACCGACCGAAGGCGCACGAGGTCCGAGGAGCCGGGCCTGACGACACCGGAGTACCGCCGACAGACGTGGACCCTGTCGACGACGAAGTGGCGCGCCTCGCAGCGCGATTCGACCAGACTCTTGAGAACGAGGAGGATAGCTGATGTCCGGGTTCAGTGGGTTTTCCATGCCAGCAGTGGATAGCGAAGAAATGATAATCATCGAGACGGGTGCTATGAAACGGGCGAAGAACGAAACGGAGAGGGCCTTAAACCGGAGGACCGGGTGTCTTTGGTCCGGGGCCGCTGGTGTCGGCAAGACACAAGCCGCCAAATGGTTGAAGCGCACCTTGAAACGAGAGCGGGAAAACGGAAACAAGGACGTGGTGCAGGCGGCGTATTGGGAGGCCCCCTGCGGACAAGACGCTCCTCGGGAAGCGAGGCAGCTGATGGGCTATCTCCACCGCGCCATCACTGGGACGGAACTGGATGCCGGCGTGGTACGAGGGAAAACGATTGATTTCGTCGAGGAGCTCGTGCGGAGAGCCGCGCGACAGCGCCGGGTTCGGCTCTTGCTGATTGATGAGGCCCAGGCCCTCACCCAGGATGCCCTCAGGGCGCTCGTGCGTTTCGTCAATCGGGCCCGCGAGACAGACTGGCCCATCACCCCGGTGCTTATCGCGACCGGAGAGCTGCCGGATGTGATTATCTCGACGCCGTTTCTTTCCCGAAGATTTGATGTTCGGGTTCCTCTCGAGCCGGTGCGCAAGGAGGAGATTGAGTTGTACGTCAAGACCCTCTTCCCCGCTTGGTTCCCCGAGAGCATCCCAAAAGACTTTCTCGACTACCTCCTCAAGCAGACTGGAGGGAAC
>SLNU01000279.1 GCA_007132865.1 Bacteroidales bacterium
ACGAGATCGGCCGGGGAGGTTGTGCGGCCATCCGTTCGCGTGGAACGTCGCCCGCACCTCCCCGGCCGCGCCGTTGCCCGACGGCTCTACCTGGCCTTCACCTCGATCTTCTTTCCCCGGGATTCCGGGCGCTTCGGAATGCGCACCGTCAGGATGCCCTGACGGAAGTCGGCCGTGACCTCCTCCGGGTTGGCCGAGGAGGGGAGGGTGAAGCTCCGTTCGAAGGCACCGTAGCGCCGCTCGGCGACCTGCACGCGCTCATCCTTGTGCTCGCGCTGGAGCTTTTTCTCGCCCTTGATTGTGATGACGTTCCCTTCGACCTCGATGTCCACCTCGCTGGGTTCTACGCCGGGAAGCTCCGCCGTGAGGGAGAAGCTGCCGTTCTCGTCCGAGAAGTCCACCCGGGGGGCCCAGAGAAAGGGCTCCGAGGTGGCCTCCCACGCGGGCATGCTTCCCAGAAGGCGCTGCATCTGGTCTTCCAGGCGATCCCAGTCGCGAAGCAGGGATCGTCCGCCGTCGGGGCGGCGGAGGGTGGGCAGGAGTTGCATGGGGGACCTCCAACTGCTTGGGGTGAGCTGACCCGCCACTTCACCACCGGATCGTACTCCGGGGGGCGGACCCATAGCGATACGCCAGGGCCGTGCCAGGGACCAACGGCATGTGAAAAGGGGAGCCGAGCCCAGGCGGGACGGGGAGATCGGTGGCCTCCCAGCCGGGGGTCGCCGCCATCCTCCAGTGACGTTCCGCCCCGATCGTGTCGAAAAGGCGGGGCGAAGCGACCCGGCCGCCCTGTCCTCCTCGTCACCCGGCGCTGGGTCCGGTCCCACGGCCGAAGGGCCCATCAGAAGTCCTCTCCAGCCCCGGAGGGCTTTGGTTCAGACCCACGGACCTCGGTCATGGTGGCGTGAGCGAGAAGGAGGATGCCCGCCACCGACACGGCGTTTGCGAGGGCCGCACGCACCACCTTTGTCGGATCGATGATCCCGGCCTCCAGAAGGTCCACGTATTCGCAGCGGGCGGCGTCGAACCCCAGGTTTCCGGGACCTTTCCGCATCCGCTCGATCACCACGCCACCATCCACTCCGGAGTTTTCGGCGATCTGACGAGAAGGCACCTCCAGGGCCTTTCGGAGGATCAGGACCCCGGTCCGTTCGTCACCCTCGGCCTGTGCTCCTTCCTCCTCCACGGCCGGAATGACCCGAAGGAAGGCGAGCCCGGCGCCGGGCACGATTCCCTCGTCCACGGCCGCCTTGGTTGCGCTGACGGCGTCTTCGAACGCCTCCTTCCGCGCCTTCATCTCAGCCTCGGACGGCGCCCCCACCCTGACGACCGCCACTCCACCGGACAGCTTCGCCAGGCGCTCCTGGAGTTTCTCCCGATCGTAGTCGGACTCGGCGATCTCGATCTGGCGGCGAAGCTCCGTTCGCCGGGCTTCAATCTCCTCCGGACGACCGCCTCCGCCGACGAGAGTGGTGGCGTCGCGGGTCACCACCACCCGCTTCACCGTCCCAAGGTCCTCCAGGGAGATGTTGTCCAACTTCAAGCCGAGCTCCTCGCTCACAGGACGGGCGCCGGTGAGGATCCCCAGATCCTGGAGCATGGCCTTCCGGCGATCGCCGAAACCGGGAGCCTTCACGGCGACTGAGGGCAGGACCCCCCGGAGCTTGTTCACCACCAGGGTGGCCAGTGCCTCTCCGTCCACGTCTTCGGCCACAAGGAAGAGAGGACGGCCTGCACCGACCACTTGTTCCAGAAGGGGGAGGAGGTCCTTCATCACCGTGATCCTCCTTTCGAAAAGGAGGACCATGGGATCCTCGAGAACGGCCTCCATCCGTTCCGTGTCGGTGACGAAGTAGGGCGAAAGGTATCCTCGATCGAAGCGCATCCCCTCTACCACCTCGACGACGGTCTCGGTGCCTTTGGCTTCCTCCACAGTGATGACTCCCTCCGTACCCACCCGCTCCAGGGCCTCCGCAACCGTCTCGCCGACGAAGGTATCCCCGTGGGCTGAGATGGTCGCTACCTGCGCCTTCTCGGTCCGCCCGGTTACCGGTCGGGAAAGGGAGACCAGGGCCTCCTCCGCCTTCTTGAGGCCTCGCTCCATCCCGCGCCTCAGTTCCACTGCCGCGGCACCCGCTGTCACGTTCTTCACTCCCTCCGAGTACAAAGCGTAGGCAAGGAGCGTCGCCGTGGTGGTGCCGTCTCCCACCGCATCCCCCGTCCGCTCTGCCGCCTCCTTCATCACTTGGGCTCCCAGGTTTTCGGCCGGATCCTCCAACTCGAGCTCCCGGGCAATGGTGACCCCGTCGTCGCACACCAGGGGCCGTCCCCACCGCCTCTCGATGAGGACCGAATGTGCGCGGGGCCCCAGGGTGCCCTTGACGGCTTCCGCCAGGGCGCGGGCTCCGCGGAGGATCTTGTCCCGAGCCTCCTCTCTGAGGAGGATTTGCTTGTAGGCCATGATATCGGACCTGAAAGAAGAGTGATCGAAGGCCAGGACCGAGCGTGTTCTTTGCCCGGTCCGCGGCGGGTCACCAGTCAGCTCACTGCAGCCGAACCGGTCCGGCCAGGGGGCGCGCGCTCGGTCCGGAGTGGGACGAGAAGTCCGCTTGCGGGACGGAATAGCCAGCCCGGTCGGACCGGCTGTCACGCAGGCGTATCATGGCGGGTCGCCTCTTCCGAGGAGGCGTGCGTCAGGATCTCGCGGACCTCGTCGTCAGTGATCTGGGGGAAGGAGCGGTACCACACGCTGATGGCCACGAAGGGATCCGGTGCCGAGCGCCGGATGACGTCCTCTTCCGGACGAATCTCACCTGTTGACCGGATCCGGAGCAGATCGACCCCACCATGGCGAGTTGCACGGGTTGTGCCAGGCCCCAGGCCTCCCCCCGTCGCCGGGCACGCCTGTTGCACTGAGTTGATTCTGGCAGACGCAGTGGGAGGAGGTGAACACCTTCCCGTCAATGGGGCGCGGACTTCCCCTGCAGAACGACGCGCGGTGAGTTTTCATTTTCTTACCGCCCAGCCTTCCAGGTGCATCCCGATGAAGATCCTCTTCTGCACGGACGGATCCCGATACGCGCTGGCCGCCGCCCGCTTCCTCTCCCGGTGGCTTTCTGGTCCCGGAGTCAAAGTGG
>SLNU01000278.1 GCA_007132865.1 Bacteroidales bacterium
ATTGCGAACGCCAGCCGCTATTTGACGGAATTCCCCCGGAACCGCTCCTGAAGAACCTCAGGGAATTCTCGGAGGTCATCGCCCTGGCAGGGAATATAGACTGCGGACTGGCGGTGGATGGGGATGCAGACCGCATTGCCCTGTTCGACCACCAGGGCAATTACATAGACTCCCACCATGTCATTCTGCTGTTGATCCACTACCTGCACCATTATAAGAAATTGACCGGGAAGGTAGCTACCGGGTTCAGCTCCACGGTCAAGATCAAAAAACTTTGCGAGATATACGGCCTGCCCCTTGAGATCGTGAAGATCGGGTTCAAGCATATCAGCGGACTGATGCTGACGGAGAACATTCTGGTGGGCGGGGAAGAGTCGGGCGGCATTGCGGTCACCGGACATATCCCCGAGCGGGACGGGATCTACAATGGGATTCTTCTCTGGGAAGCAATGGTCAAAACAAAGAAAACAATTCAAGAACTCATAGGGGAAATCTATGACCTGACCGGCCCCTTTGCCTTTGAACGCTCAGACCTGAAAATTGCGCAGGAAGACAAGGACCGCATTGTGCAAAACTGCGAAAACGGGGTTTACAAGCAGTTTGGTAAATGGAAGGTAATCAGGACCGAAACCCTGGATGGGTTCAAGTACTATTTCAGCGACATGCAGTGGCTGATGATCCGGCCTTCGGGTACGGAACCTGTGTTACGGACCTATGCCGAAGGACTTGACAAGGAAGAAGCCAAAGAGATCCTGCAGACAGCCTATGCCACCATCATGTCAAAATAATTTTCGGATGCGTTTTACTGCCCTCCTGTTCTGTTTTCTGGTTCCTGCCCTGCTGCAATCCGTCCGGTCACACGGTTTCTCCCTGCAGCAGGATGTCCGGTCACACGGTTTCCCCCTGCCGCAGGATATCCGAACACACTGTTTCTCCCTGCAGCAGGATATCCGGTCACACGGGTTCCCCCTGCCGCAGGATATCCGGCCGGCCGGGCAGCAAACATCCGATGATAAGAAAAAAGCATCCACCGAAAAGGAACTATCCGCCGCAAAGGAAACACCCAGCGCAATGGAAACAACCGACGCAAACATGGGTGATTCACTCCATGATGCCCCCCCTCCACTTAACAGAAGGGCGATCCGGACAGTCGCAGGCATTCAAGTTGCAGGGTATACTGCAGCCCTTATCGCCCTAAACCATGCATGGTACAAGGACCATCCGCGGACCTCCCTGCACTTTTACAACGACATGGCGGACTGGAAGCAGATGGACAAACTGGGGCACCTGACCACCACCTACCACCTGAGTCGGGTAGGGGCGGAAAGTTTCCGGCTGAGCGGCATGGACCGGAAGCGGTCGGCCTGGCTGGGATCGGCAAGCGGACTGGGTTTCATGACCGTGATCGAGATTATGGACGGGCTTTCTGAAGAATGGGGGTTCTCGGTGGCGGACCAGGCAGCAAATATGCTTGGGCCCGCTATTTTTGTGGGACAGGAATACCTGTGGCAGGAGCAGCGCCTGACATGGAAGTTCTCCTTCCAGAAAACTGAATTGTCTGCTTACCGACCGGAGTTGCTCGGGTCGAGCCTGGCAGAGAACATAATCAAAGACTATAATGGCATGTCGTTCTGGGCGTCCTTTAACCCGGGATCATTTTTAACAGCGTCCGGGTCCGGCTCCGGCTCCGATTCCGGGCCTGATTCCGGCCACTGGGAATGGCTGCCCACCTGGCTGAATATCGCGATTGGATACGGGGCATACGGAATGCTGGGGGGGAGCGAAAACCCCACCCACCACGAAGGTGTGCCCCTGCCGCATTTCGAACGCCACCGGAGGTGGTTGCTTTCCCCCGATATCGACCTAACCCGAATCCCCACACAAAGTCAATTCCTGAAAACCCTTTTCCATGCCCTGAACTTTATGAAAGTCCCGGCCCCGGCAATCGAATACAACAGCCAGCACGGCTGGCAATTCCACCTCATATATTTCTAATGTCCAATAGCCAATGTCCAATAGCCAATACCCAATGTCCAATAGCCAATACCCAATGTCCAATAGCCAATACCCAATGTCCAATAGCCAACACCCAATGTCCAACAGCCAACAGCCAATGTCCAACAGCCAACACCCAATGTCCAACAGCCAACACCCAATGTCCAATGTCCAACACCCAATATCCAATAACCAATAACCAACACCCAACACCCAACAACCATGACTAAACTGATTCTAACCGCCCTGGTCCTGTTCCTTCCCTTTGCCTTTGGAACGACTGCAGTCGGACAAACACTTACCCATCCGACGGAATATTTCGGATTTGAGCCCGGTGCCGACCGGAAGCTTTTCACCTATGATGCCCTGATGTCTTACCTGAAGACACTGGAAGGGGAAACCGACCAGATGCGTCTGATTCAAATCGGGGAGTCCGAATTGGGAAGACCCATGTATATGGCATTCATTTCCTCTGCGGAGAACATCAGCCGGCTGGAAGAACTCCGTGAGATCAACAGGCGACTGGCCCTTGATCCCGACATCCCGGATGGGGAGCGCAGGCAACTCATCGAACAGGGAAGGGTATTCATCCTGGCCACCCTGTCGATGCATTCCACGGAAGTCGGACCATCACAGGCGGCCCCCTTGATGGCCTATAACCTGATCACGGGGTCGGAGCCGGGCATGGAGGACTACCTGAAGGATGTGGTATATATGATGAACCCAAGCCACAACCCCGACGGAATGGATATGATCGTGGAGCATTACAACAAATACCTTGGCACCCCATTCGAAGGCAGCTCCCTTCCCGGTTTATACCACAAGTATGTCGGGCACAACATCAACAGGGATTTCATCACACTGACACAAAAGGAGAACCAGGCCATTGCCGATGCCTACAACCTCGAGTGGTACCCGCATGTGCTCGTGGAGAAGCACCAGATGGGGGCCGCAGGGGTGCGGTATTTTGTACCGCCCAACCATGACCCCATCGCCCAGAACATCGACGAGAACCTGTGGAGCTGGACCTGGGTGTTTGGCTCGAACATGGCCAGGGACATGACGGCAAAGGGACTCACGGGGATCAGCCAGAACTACCTTTTTGATAATTACTGGCCGGGTTCCACCGAGACCTCTGCCTGGAAAAACGTAATAAGCCTGCTTACAGAAGCCGCCAGTGTGCAGCTGGCTACCCCAGTATACATTGAACCGGGCGAGTTGTCCGTGGCAGGGAAAGGGATTACCGAGTACAAGAAGGGCATCAACTTCGTGGCCCCCTGGCCCGGGGGCTGGTGGACCCTGGGCGACATCGTCGACTACGAGCTGGAGTCACTTTATTCAATGATCAAGACCGGCTCCCTCTTCAGAAGGGACATACTGACCTTCCGAAACAACCTGTGCCGGCGGGAGGTCGAAAAAGGCCTCACAGAAGCTCCGTTCCACTATATCATCCCGCAGCAGCAGCACGACAAGGGAGAGGCACTGCGCCTGCTTCAGCTAATGCAAAGGCATGGGGTGGATGTATACCGGCTGGAACGGGACATGCTACTGGAAGGAAGGCAGTTCCGTTCGGGGGACTTTGTGATTCCGATGGGCCAGGCATACCGACCGTTCATCAAGGAAGTCATGGAGACCCAGGAATACCCTGTCAGGAGGTATACCCCCGGGGGGGAAATGATCCGGCCCTATGACATCACCAGCTGGTCGCTGCCGCTTCACCGGGGGGTACATAGTGTGGAACTCAGCCAGCCGGCCCCGGAGGTTTACGAGTCAGCCCAAAAACTGACGCCCGAAAGCCTGGAGATGGCCATCCTACCACCTGAACAAGGATACTGGATACTGGATGCCAGGCGCAACGAAAGCTTTCACTTTGCCTTTGCCGCATTGGGCAAAGGCCTGAACGTATACCGACTGCAGGAGGATCTGGGAGTTGGCACACATGAAGCGCCGGCAGGAAGCTTCCTGGTGGAGGTCACCAACCGCAACCTCACGGCATTGCGCGAGATTGCCACGGTGCTGATGGCAGAGGGCTTGGCAATGGCGGAGCGGCCGGATGTGGCTTTTTCTCCGGTCAGAATGCCCCGAATCCTGCTTTGTGAAACAAATTTCCATGACATGGACGCCGGATGGACGCGCTGGCTGTTCGACACCTATGACATTCCCTATGAGGTGATGGTCCCGGGCGACTTTCCTGCTGCCGACCTCAACCGCAGGTTCGATGTAATTGTTTTCCCTGACGCCCCGAAAAATCAGATCATGCAGGGACGCATGGAAAGAGGCGGACAGGTGTTTATCCCCTTTTACAAGCCAGATTACATCAAGGGCATGGGCAGCGAAGGGTGGCAAAAGGTGCTGCAATTCATTGAACAGGGAGGAAAGGTTTTATCCTGGGGACGCTCGGTAGATCTGTTCACCGGACTGATGGAACCCGGACAGGGCGGGCAGCCATACAATCTGCCGATAAACAATGCGGCGGCCAGCATGGAGCGGCAGGGGCTGTATTCCCCGGGCTCACTGCTCAGGATACAACTGTTGCAGGACCATCCCCTGAGTATCGGACTACCCAGGGAGATAGGGGTGTTCCACCGTTCCAACCCGGTGCTGTCGACTTCCATCCCTGTATTCGATATGGACCGCCGGGTGATTGGCATGTTCCCGGAAGGAAAGATTTTGCTGAGCGGTTACGCTGAAAAGGAGGAGCTGCTGGAAAGAGGACCGGCCATGGTTTGGGTCAAAAAGGGAGCGGGGCAGATCATACTTTACTCCTTCGTACCCAACTTCAGGGGCTCCACACCCGTAAGTAATAAGCTGATATTCAACGCCTTACTGCTTGACTAGATTAATTACCTGATTGGTAAGGCCGGGAATCCGGGGCCTGGCGTGCGAAAAGTTCAAACTCCCCGGCCCCGGTGATTTCTGCCTGAACAAAGTCCCCGGGAGCCATGCCCGCGGACTTCTCCAGGTAAACCTCGTTGTCTACCCCGGGTGAGTCAAAGGCGGTGCGCCCGATAAAGTAATCGGGGCCTTCTTCGTCAATCAGCACAGTCATTACCTGTCCGACTCTGGATGCATTGATCTCCATGGAGATTTCCTGCTGTACGGCCATCAGTTTCGCCGCACGCTTTTCCTTAAGCTTTTCCGGAATAGGGTCACCCAGAGAGAATGCGCTTGTGCCCTCCTCGGGCGAATAAGTGAATACCCCCAGGCGTTCAAACCTGGCCTCGCGCACAAAGTCAAGCAACTCGTTGAAAGCCTCACGGGTCTCACCCGGAAAGCCGACCAGCATGGTGGTCCGCAATGCAATACCGGGAACCTCCTGCCTCAGTTTCCGGATCAGTTCCAGTGTGGCAGACCGGCCATGTCCACGCCGCATGGACATCAATACCTGGTCATTGATGTGCTGCAGGGGGATGTCCAGGTAGCGGCATACCCTGGGGTTGCCGGCCATGACGGGGATTACTTCCACAGGGAAGTTAGTCGGATAGGCATAGTGCAGGCGTATCCATTCGATACCCGGAATCTCTGACAATGCTTCCACCAGCGGGGCAAGCAGCGACTTGCGCTCCAGGTCGTATCCATAACTGCTCAGGTCCTGTGCAATCAGAATTATTTCCTTTACCCCCCGGGCAGCCAGCTGCCTGGCTTCTGCGAGCAGCTCAGCCGGCGGAATGCTGAGGTGTTTTCCCCGGATCAACGGGATGGCGCAGAAAGCACAACTCCTGTCACAACCTTCTGAAACCTTCAGATAGGCGTAATGCGACGGGGTTGTCAACATGCGTGCAGTGTCCTTGCGAACGTATTTTTCCTTCAGGTGGGCAAACAAGGCATCCGTATCGAAGACCCCGAACCAGGCATCCACCTCGGGTACTTCTTTCTTCAGTTCCTCACGGTACCTTTGGGAAAGGCAGCCGGTGATCAGCAGCTCCTGCACCTCCCCGCGTTTCCGGGCCTCCACAAAGGCCAGAATGGTATCGATGCTTTCCTGCTTGGCATCCCGGATAAAGCCGCAGGTATTGACGATCACAATGTCCGCAGCCTGATCCGCATCATGCATCAGCTCAAAATGGTCGTGCGACAATTGCCCCAGAATTTTTTCGGAGTCCACCAGGTTCTTTGAACAACCCAGCGTGATCAGGTTTATGGATTTTTTTTTCATGAAATTTTTGTCGGATGGAGGGCTTGCCCTGCCGGATCCAGAGATCAGGAAAACAGGGTTTCCACAAAGGCTTCCCGGTCGAAAAGCTGCAAATCGCCAATGCCTTCGCCAACGCCGATGTATTTTACGGGCACCTTGAGCTGATCACTGACACCGATCACGACCCCTCCTTTGGCAGTTCCGTCCAGTTTTGTAATGGCCAGGGCATTGACTTCGGTGGCCGCAGTGAATTGCCGGGCCTGCTCGAAGGCATTCTGCCCGGTAGACCCGTCCAGTATCAGCAGAATCTCATGGGGGGCATCCGGGATCACTTTCTGCATCACCCGTTTGATCTTGGACAGCTCATTCATCAGGTTCACCTTGTTGTGCAACCTGCCTGCCGTATCCAGAATGGCCACGTCCACCTGATTGGCAACCGCATAGCGCATGGTCTCATAGGCCACGGCTGCGGGATCTGCACCCATTCCCTTTGACACGACAGGGACCCCGGCCCGTTCAGACCAGATCAGCAGCTGGTCGACCGCCGCCGCACGAAAGGTATCGGAGGCACCCAGCACGACCTTCTTCCCGGCCAACCTGAATTTGTAAGCCAGCTTGCCAATGGTGGTGGTCTTGCCCACCCCGTTCACGCCTACGACCATAATCACATAGGGTCCGCCGGAAGTGGCGGCCACCTGTCCGTAATCCTGGTTCACGTTCTCTTCCAGCAGGGCGATTATCTCTTCCTTCAGGATCCTGTCCAGCTCGCCGGCACCCATGTATTTGTCACGTGCCACCCGCTCTTCAATGCGCTCAATGATGCGCAGGGTGGTGGCCACACCCACATCCGAACTGATCAGCACCTCTTCCAAATCATCCAGGACCGCATCATCCACACGGGATTTTCCGGCCACAGCCTTGGAAAGCTTGGAAAAAATGGATGTACGTGTCTTGGACAAACCCTTGTCCAGGTCTTCCTTTTTATCCCGGGAAAAAAAATCAAAAAGGCCCATGATCGGTGGCGTTGGTCGGGGTTAAATTAACGGAATGCATCTTGTGCAGGCCCTGTCGGGCAAAAAAAAAGACCTGACCCGGTGCCTGGGACAGATCTTGCAGCGGGCAATGGAAAAGTGAAACTTACTTTTTCTCCGCAAAAAAATCCTTTACCTTATCCGAAGCGATGATGTCTTCGTCAAAGGTGTAAGCGCCTGATTTCTCAGACTTCTTCATCCTGATTACCTTAGCAAAACCTTTTCCGGTGTCTGTCTTGAGGGTTGCAACTACTTTCTTTGCCATAATATGGGGAGATTATTTTATTTCTCTGTGAACGGTCATTTTCCTGAGGATTGGATTGTATTTCTTGATTTCCAAGCGCTCGGGAGTGTTTTTCTTGTTCTTGGTGGTAATATACCTGGAAGTGCCCGACTGACCACTGTTCTTATGCTCGGTGCATTCGAGGATCACCTGAACGCGTGCTTCTTTTGATTTCTTTGCCATGATGGGTTCACCTTTATTTTTTCTTTCAGGAGCGCAAAATTACATAATTATCTTGAATTATCCCACCAAATCTCAAAATTAATTTAAAAATAGGAGGTTCCCGCCATTTTCCCTACCTTCGCATACTAAGCAGGCGGAGTGGCCAGGTTGTCAGCTCCCGATTGTTCATTTTAAGTAAATTTTTATGTCTGAAATCAAGGTAGTGTCGCTAAGTTATGAATTGCGCAAAGGTGGTCCAGAGGGGGAAGTTGTTGAATCCGTAGAGTCGGATAAGCCGGTAGAGTTTCTGGTCGGCGCGGGAAGGCTGATCCCCAAGTTTGAGGACAACGTAAAAGGCCTTGCGAACGACGAAGCGTTTGAGTTCACGGTTAAGTCTGACGAAGCCTATGGTCCCGTGAATGAAAAAGCTTTGGTGGACCTTCCCAAGGATATTTTCATGGTGGATGGTCAGCTGGCAGAAGACCTGCTGGAAGTGGGAAAGGTTCTGAACATGCAGGATCAGGAAGGCAATCCGCACCGGGGACAGGTGATGGAGATCGGCGAGGAAAGCGTGAAGATGGATTTCAATCATCCGCTGGCGGGGATGGATTTGCATTTTAAGGGCAAGGTCCTGGACAGCCGTGAAGCCACCCCTGAGGAAATCTCACATGGCCACGTCCATACCGGCAAGGACGGACATTAGCATTTATTTTATTTCAGGGTTTTCAGCGAAGCAATATGCCAAGTCACGCCAACGGCAATGACCAGGAGCAAGCCCCTGACCCACCAGAGCTGCACGGCCCAGATGGCCGATATGGAAATGGTCACCCAAAGCAGTGCGATCGCCCCTGCCTTGACCTTGGCTTTCACCCCTCCCCTTTCGCGGTAATTGCGGATGGTCTCCCCGAAATACCGGTGATTGATCAGCCAGAGATAGAAGCGCCTGGAGCTGCGTGCGAACAGCCATGCCGACAACAGCAGGAATGGAGTGGTCGGGAGCAGGGGAAGCGGGATTCCCAGAATACCCAGGCCCAGCGAGATTGTTCCGGCTACCAGATACAGGATCCGCTGCAGCGGCGGCAGTTTTTTCCCGAAATCCGGCATGCTTTCCGGCTGCGGTTCCTGATGTTGCTGATTGCCCAGGGTGTCGTTCATTGTAGGGAAGCGTACAAAAGAGGCAAATCTAATAAAGTTTTTTATTATGGAGGTACCATCCCATAACGAACAGAGCTTCTTTCTGACCAGTTCCAGCAACTTCCGTTTCGGGGTGACCAGCATCATGCCTTCCCGGGAAAAGCCCCGTGCCATTTTGTTGCTGATTACCGGCATGGCTGAACACGCAGGCAGGTACCGGGAGTTTGCTTCATTCCTGGCCGGGCAGGGCATCGGATTCTTTTCGGCCGACCATCCGGGGCAGGGAATTACGGCCGGGAAAGAGTCAAAGTACGGACTGGTCTCCAAAACCCGGGGCTGGGAAAGGATGCTGGAGAATACCCGCTCTTTGTATACACATATCCGCAAAGCAAATCCTGAGATCCCGGTCTTCATAATGGGACACAGCATGGGTTCTGTGCTGGCCCGGCATTTTATGGCGGTCTACCCGGTATACATTCAGGGACTGATTCTTTCGGGGCCTTTCGAAACCCCGTCCGCCCTGTTAAGGCTTTCTAAAACAATGGTTTGGATGCTGTCATTATTCACCGGGTCCAAGTCCAAAAGCAATTGGTTCAATAAGTTGTTTTATGGCAACCTGAACCGCCATTTTAAACCCAGACCCACTTTGTTTGAATGGATCTCATCTGTCAGGAAGGAGGTGGATGCGTATGACAGCGACCCGGGCTGCGGGTTTTACTGCAGCAATGCCTTCTATTGTTCCCTGTTTACAGGGATCGCCGCCATGAAAAAGTCCCAGCACAACCTGAAATACCGTAAAACCCTTCCGCTGCTTATCCTTAGCGGGCAGGCAGATCCGGTGGGCAATTTCGGGAAAGATGCGCTCAGTATCCACCAAAAGTTTTACAGGCAGAAGTTCCAGAACCTCACGCTGAAGGTCATGCACGGAAGGCATGAATTGCTGCATGAGGTGGAAAAGGGGAAAACCTTTTATTTCCTGCTGAATTGGATGGAGGGGCACCTCTCCCGGTGACTGGTTGAAACCATAGTCAGGCCCGAAAAATCAGCAAGGGCACCTGGCTTTGATGGATGAGTTTTTTTGTGATGTCCTTGAAAAACAACCTGGAAATAAGTCCGCGTTTGCGATTGGTCAAGGCAAAGAGGTCTATCTTGTTCGCGCTTGAAAACTCCGCCACTTTCTGAACAATGTCCTCCCCCTCCAACAGATGGCATTCCACATTCAGGCCTTTGTGAACCTTGCGGAAATAATCCTTCAGTGCCTCCATCCTTACCTTGTCCCACGACTTTTTCGAGTCCTTCGACACATGGACGCAGTGTATCCGGAACTTGAAGGCAGATACAATATTAATCAGCCTCCGGATGGCCACATAATCTGAATCATCAAAATCGGTGACGTATACGATGTTTTTCTCCTGTGTCTTCGTATCAAAGGCCGAGTTGGCAGGAATGGCCAGGACCGGCACCCTCGTACGGTCCAACACCTTGTACACGACACTGCCTATGATGTCGCTTTGCTTTTCACCCTTACCCTTGGTACCGGCTACGATGATGCCGGGTTTGTAATCCTTTGCAACCCTGGCGATCTCATCCTCCACGATGCCCTCCCGCAGGCTGTAGCCGATGCGTATCCCTTTAAATCCTTGCTCGCGGGCCGCTTCCCGGATCCCGGCCACAAAGCTGACCAGGTTTTTTTTGGCCACGGCCTCCATTTCCCGCAGGTTGATATCCATGTCGACCTGAATGCTGTATGCATCGGTAATGGGCACCAGGTCAACAATCGGCGCATAATACACATGCAGGATCTTGATCTCCGCATCAAACTTTTCGGCCAGGTTCAAGGCATAAAGGCAGGCACTTTTTGAATGGTCTGAGAAATCAACCGGCACCAGGATCCGGCGAATGGTTTTCCTGCTTTTTTTTTCCTCTTCCTCCCGCTCCGTTTTCCACATGGCCATCAAACGCAGGGCCTTTTCCACGTCAGACTCACGGATCTGTACCTTGACCCCTTCCGAAACTGCCCCCTGAAGCAGGTTGATGTGTTTCAGGGACACCTTAATTCCGGCGCTCTCAAACCGTGCCTTTAAAATTTCAGCAGAGGTATAATGGTCCGTAGCAACGGTAATCAATCGATCTTCCATGATGCAAAAAATTTGGGGTTCAAGCCAAAACTATCACTGGGAAAAGTACGAAAAAACAAGGAGGAATCCAAGTTCCGTATCGATTAAGCAACAGAAAGAAACCTGTCGTCCGCGCGCGTCATCCAAAAAAATTGGGCATATGGTGTTCCACTGAAAAGCAATCGTTATTTTTGTCGCTCACCGATTATAAAAAATTTCGTCGGAAGGGGCTGTGCCCATCCGACAATAACAATACAAATCAGTATGCGATCCATTTCAAAACATATTTCCCTCCCCGCCTCCCTGTTTCTCACTGTCATATTAGTCTGCGCTTCACACACGACACATGCGTGGGAAACCCATTATGAAAAGCAGGAGCTGAACAGCACCCCCTCATATGCAGAGACCATTGAGTTTTGCCGGCGTTTGGCAGATGTTTCTGCCATGGTGCATTTTACAAGCATCGGTAAGAGCCACCAGCTGCGTGACATCCCGATGCTAATCCTTGACCGCAACGGCCATTTCAGCCCAGAGGAGGTCCGTGCCTCCGGCAATGTGGTTCTGCTGGTACAGGCGGCCATTCATGCCGGTGAGCCGGTTGGAAAAGATGCGGGATTGCAACTGCTTCGCGACATCGCGGTCCACCAAAAACACCTGGGTGCCCTTGAGAACGTGACCTTGCTGTTTTTGCCAATTCTGAACGTGGACGGACACGAACGCTTTGGTCCCTACAACCGCATCAACCAAAACGGACCCGAGCAAATGGGTTGGCGCACCAATGCGCTGAATCTCAACCTGAATCGCGACTACCTGAAAGCCGACAGCCGGGAGATCCGGGCCTTCCTTGACATGTGGAACAGCTGGGAACCCGACTTTTTCATTGATGCCCACTCCACCAACGGAGGAGACTACCAATACACAATGACCTATATGCTGGAGACCTGGGGCAATATGGACCCCACGCTGACGCAATGGTGCGAGGAGGTCTTCATCCCTTACTGGGAGCAGGCCATGGAAGCATCCGGTTACCCGGTATTCCCCTACGTGACCTTTCGAAGATGGCATGATCCGCAAAGCGGACTGGTGAGCAGGCCCTCCCCCCCGGCGCTTTCAACCGGTTATACCCCCAAGCGAAACCGCCCGGGCTTGCTGCTGGAAACGCATATGCTGAAACCATACCATATGCGGGTAGAGTCGACCTACCTGACCATCCTCAGCA
>SLNU01000147.1 GCA_007132865.1 Bacteroidales bacterium
TTTTATAAATTATAGCATGACAACCATATTCCGGTTTGTTCCAGGTTCCAGTTTTTCAAACAACAAAAATAAAAAATTATTTCGTGGCAATCGATGTTTTTCAGGAATAATCAGCGGGGCTAACGCAAGGGTTTGGGGTTGAATATCAGGTAGCCGAAATTAAAGGTAAATGAAAGCCGGTGTTCATTGCGGTCAAAATAGTTCAGGGTCAGGCCCAGTGGTCCGACCGGGGTATTCACGATAAGGGCCGTTGAGATCAGCAAATACCGGTTATCCAGTATGTCACCATGAATGGCCCTGTTTTCTTCGTCCTCCAGAATCTCCCTGAAAGGTTGGAAAACATAAGGTTCCAAACGAAGATCGATGTTCTCAGTGATGGAATATACGCCCTGAAAACCGACCACCAAAAAGGAATTGGCCCGGTACCTTGGCAGAAAAAGGGTACGGCTTCCCGGCAGGTAGTCAAAATGAGGAGCGGACAAAAGGCTGCTTGTGTAGTTATTAAAAAAAGGCTTGCCCGAAAGGACCAGCTCTGAAAAAAAACCATATTTCATTGCCTGATGCACGGAAAAGAAATTCTGGTAAGTCGCCCTGAATTGGAACCAGTTATGGGTCTCCCTGAACCTGGTGGTCTGGGTGGAAGTCGAACCCGGATTGTGCTGTTCCGTGCCGGTAACGAACCGTCCAAGCAACGAAAGATAGGTTCCACGGTTTGGGTATTGCTTACGGTTCAGGCTGTTCCGCTCAAACTGAACAAATGGACTGGCGTACCTGAATACAGTGCGGTCTGCTATGTCTGTCCTGCTGAATAAATTTGTCTGGTAATAGTCGTCCCGGTTTCTGCCAGTCGAAAATCCCAGCTGGAACTTGCCAGGGTGTTTCACCGGTACCCCCGCCCTGATGTCCCAGTAATTCTGATTTTGCAAAATATAGGACGGATTGCGGTCCTGGAAAAAAGTGGTGGTGCTTCTGAAGTAATCGTAATAGTTGAATGAGCCTGTGGTTTCCAGGAAAACAGGCATGGGGAAGGCGAAGTCGATCCTTCCCTGGAGTTGGACTGCGGAATAGAAGCGGCCAAAATGTGCACTGACACTGCCCATATAGGCCTGATAGTCCAGGTGTTTGTATTTTGCCTCCAAAAATGCAAAGTTGACCGGTGAACTTGAAACATTGCCCCCAAACTGCAATTGCAGGTCCTTGTTCAGCCGCACATCCAGGTAGAGGTCATAATAACCGGTCTCAGGATTGAACATGGCAGAGGGGTGGATGGACTCTATGTGCTCCTCCGACAATAATTTAAAATATTCTGTTCGGATCTCCTCTATCGGCGTGGGCTTACCCTGATGAAGCAACACCCGGTTCAGGTAAGAGCGCTGCGCCTCGTTCAGTCCCCTGATCAGGATCCTGTCAAACACCATGGGCGGCTTTTTATCCAAAAAGGCCTGCCTTGCCGCCTCTCTTTCCGGGGCCGATACCTCCCGCTCTATTTGGGCTTTCAACAGCTCCAACTTACGGGAAACTGCCACATAGCCGCTGTCCACAAAGGAGGCAGACCTGGAAAAATCGGTTACCCCGGTTTCGGGAAGCTGTGGCTTGACCACCAGCCCCCTGCCCTCTGGTATCTCATAGTCTGTCTGGTAAACCAGCATGTTCTCGATGTGCGACCGCACATTGTCTTCTGTTGGTGGGGGGAAATTGGCAGAGACGACACTACCTATAATGAATTCCGGGTCAAAATCCGCGATCATTACATCCACCGGGAAATTATTATAGATCCCTCCGTCGAACAGCAGGCGTCCGTCCACACGAATGGGCCGGAAAACAAATGGATAGGTCATGGATGCCCGGATGGCCGGGTACAGCTCTCCCGAATCAAAGACCACCGCCTTTTTTTCCCGTATGTCTGCAGCCACACATCGGAATGGAACGAAAAGCCTGTTGAAATCTCCCCCTGATACCACTGTGGGTGCCGTAAGGTATTGTAAACCGGCAAAGTCCATCTGCACTGGAGAAACCAGGTTGGTGGGCAGCCTGGGTTGCCAGATGGAGTCTATGCGGAAACGCAGGTTAATCCAGGAGGCACTTGCAGGGGGCTGTTTGTAGTAAAAATGGAATTCTTCTTCAATGATTCCCAAAGCCCAGTTCTGAAAATCCGGACTTGTGACGATGGTCTCGATACTGTCGGGCGAAAGGCCGCTGGCATACATCCCCCCAATGATGGCACCCATGCTGGTACCGGCTATATAATCGATTGGGATATTATGCGCTTCCAGGGCTTTCAGCACCCCCACATGGGCCACACCCTTGGCCCCGCCTCCGCTGAGCACCACACCAACACGCTGGGATTCAGCCTCCGGGAGGCAAACCCAAAAAGTAAAAATGAATAAGCCCAGGCGAAAAACAAACCGATGCATTGCAGAGATAAATACCTTCAGGATGCGGCCATTCCTTGGCCATTCCAAAGGTACAGAATTCGCCTGATATTCCGGTAAACTAAATTTGACTCAATGCCTGGGCCAGGTCATTGATCAGATCCTCCACATTTTCAATGCCGACCGACAGTCGCACCAGTCCGTCAGTGATCCCGGCCCCTTCCCGATCCGGCTTATCCAGTTTGGAATGGGTCATGGAGGCCGGATGCTGGATCAGGGTTTCCACCCCGCCCAGGGATACAGCGAGCACGCATAACTTAACATGGTTCATCATGATCCTCCCGGCTTCAATTCCGCCATTGAGCTCGAAGGCGATCATGGCACCCGGACCGGACATTTGCTTTTGGGCCAGGTCAAACTGCGGATGAGAAGGCAGGCCCGGATACCGAACCCATTTCACCTGGGGGTGGTTTTCCAGAAAGCGGGCGATCGACATGGCATTTTCCTGGGAACGTTCCATACGGATGGCCAGGGTTTTCAACCCCCTGATCACCAAATAAGCCTGATGGGGGTCCATATTGCATCCCAGGCTGATCATCATCGGACGCAACTGCTCGTACAAGGCTTTTTCCCTGGCCACCAGGATGCCCCCCACGATGTCCGCATGTCCGTTAAGGAACTTGGTAATGGAGTGAAAGACCACGTCAAATCCATGTTCCAGCGGCCTTTGCAAATAGGGGCTGCAAAAA
>SLNU01000375.1 GCA_007132865.1 Bacteroidales bacterium
CCGTAAAGGATGGGTGGCGCATGTACCACGGAGAGCGCATTCCCGGTTTTCCAGCCCATCCGCACCGGGGTTTTGAAACGGTGACCATCGTGCTGGAAGGCTTTGTGGACCACTCTGATTCACACGGAGCTGCCGGTCGTTACGGAAACGGGGATGTGCAATGGATGACGGCTGGATCAGGATTGCAGCATTGCGAGATGTTCCCACTCAGAAACCAGGACCGGGAAAATCCACTGGAGTTGTTCCAGATATGGCTTAACCTGCCGGAAAAGGACAAATTTGCACAGCCACATTTCAAAATGCTCTGGGCGGAAAGAATTCCTGAGGTTCACCA
The DNA here is from genome assembly GCA_007132865.1 of Bacteroidales bacterium. Next base: position 335 of record SLNU01000375.1, read on the forward strand.
CCGTGATGAAAAGGGCCGAATCACCACGGTCAAAGTCTTTGCCGGGTCCTTTGCCGGGGAATCAGCTCCCGATCCGGCACCGGATTCCTGGGCTGCGGAACCCGCCAACGGGGTCAATATATGGACGGTCCGGATGGAGAAAGGAGCGAGGTGGACGCTTCCTGCTGCCGGGGCAGAAATGCACCGTTCCCTGTATTTTTACAAGGGAAAAAACCTTAGTGTGGCTGGAATGGATGTGGGGTCCTGCCAGGCCATTGAGATGCTGTCAGACCAGGATGTCATTCTGGAAAGCAGCGGGGAAGATGCCTTTCTTTTAATGCTACAGGGCCTTCCAATCAATGAACCCGTGGTCCAGCACGGACCATTTGTCATGAACAGCCCGGATGAGATTCAACAGGCCATAAGGGATTACCGGGAAACCGGGTTCGGAGGGTGGCCGTGGGACCGTTACGACCATGTACACCCAAGGGATCAGGGACGCTTTGCCAGGTACAACAACGGCAAAACGGAAACCCCCTGATACACACTTAATTGCCCCCCGGGATCCTTAGCGTGATGCTGGCTGCGATTTCAAGGGCAGTAGTCAGGGTGCTCAGGTCCGGGAACAATTCACCGCTTTCTCCGGACCAATGGCTGTGTCCGATGGGTGAGAGCCTAAAGTCCTGCTGCCCGCTTGCCAGATCAACGACCGCCTCATACACCAGGGCAGGCTGGCTTGATGTCATATAATGTTCATCCCCCGGAAACCTGTCATTGGTCCAGTACCTGTTCCAGTCCCACGACTGGTTTATTTCGAACAGAACCCTGAATTGTAGCCGCTCCCCGGGATCAAGCCTGCTTTTAAGCAGAAAATGGCTTTTGGGGGTGGGTCCGGTCAGGGCGTCTGGCAGCGGGTCGTCCTGGCTGGGCATGTAATACCCGTCTTCAGACTTCACGCCTCGCTGGTGGCCCCAATAGGGGAGGGCCGCAGGCCTTCTGACAGGTCCGGGCATCCAGCGCCCAGTGGATGGATCCCCATGGCGGAAAACCCCTTCTGCGATGGACTGTGCCACATAGAGGGTTTGCAGGTAGTTCCCCTCCATATCCTCTGCCCAGATGGCCATCAGCGGATGGTTGTGGGCACGTCCCCTAATGAATTCCACCTCAAGCGGCAAACCATCGGCATCTGCAAGGGTTTGCATCACCTGCATGGTTCCTGATTCTGCTGCCATTCTGACGTCCGCTCCGTCCCCGGACTCCCTGCTGCTGGTACAGGAAGCTGCAAAAAAAGACAACAGCAATATCAACAGTACCGGCGCGGTCTGAATGCACCTGTTCATTTTCGTGGTCTGCATGTACCTGTAAGTTTTCATGGTCTGACAACTGTTCATGCTAAAACTCGAGTATAATCCCCACACTGGGCAGTACACTTCCAATGTTGTTCTCCAAACGTCTTAATTCATATTGTTCCACTCCGTTATTAGAGATGACCACAGGATTGCCAAGGGCATCTTCCACGCGGACATAGTTGGCAGGCTGATCGGCCTTGAAGTTGTATACGTTCTGTACGTCCAGGTAAAGCATCAGCGACCAGCGGTCCAGAAAAAACTGCTTGTCCACCCGAAGGTCCAGCTGGTGAAATGCCTGGAGCCTTTCTCTGTTGAACCTGGAATAATCCAGGTAAGGCATGCCCTGAACATCCCATGCATCCCGGATGCTGGATTTCTCCAAGTCGTACGGGGTATATGGGGCACCCCCGGAATACCTCCATTTGAGTCCGACATCCCAGTTCCGAGGCAATTTCCGAAGGGCTGTCAGGATCACAATATGCCGGTTGTCCCATGCAGCCGGCACATAATTGTCGGCAATGTCCTTGAACTCACTGCGAACAAACGTATAGGAAAGGATCAGGTTGAACCCCTTGAACCGCTGTTCACGCAGCAACATTTCTGCGCCAAAAGCCCTTCCCTGACCAGTCGACACCACTTCCTCCGCACCAAATACGCCAAAATCGGCCGACCGGCTGCCAATCGTTACAGAATCGCGCACGGAGAAAGGGTACTGGTCATAATCCTTGTAAAAACCTTCCAGGCTGATCTTGCTGCTGCGCGAGGGAAGCCATTCTATACCCGCCACCAGTTGGTCCACCATAATATACCGAAGGCCATTCTCCCGGTTCACCAGCAGTCCGTCATTGTTCCGGAAACCCATCGTGGTATAGGCAGGAAGCTGGAAATAGCGGCCTGTATTAAAGTTCAGGTAAAAATTTTCCTGTAGTTTATAGGATGCAGAAAAGCGCGGGGATAACTGCCTGAGTGGATTGGCCATAAATGGCCGGTAGTTGTTTGCATCTGCGCGTAACCCCAGTGAAAGCGACAGGCGCTCATCCATCAGCCGCCGGGTGGCCTGGGCGAAAAAGCTCCATTTGAGCATGTCAAGTGAAGACTGAAAATCAATGGCCTGCAATTGATTAAACAAGTATACCTGCTGGTAGGTATCGCTTAAAAAGCAGGCGTATTCCCCCCCGGCACCAAAACGGACACGGGTGTTCCCGATATTGACAAGTCGTTCAAAACGAACCTTGTTTTCTATTTCGTCGGATAGGTAATCCAGCGACCTGGGCAGATTTTCATTGTTTCCAGGGTACTTGAACGCCGTGTTGCGCAGCATGTTCCGGCTGAGCACCCAGGTGTCGAAGCCATTGTCCCGGAATTGACGGTAAACGGCCCCGATGGCATAGTTCCACTGCTCGTTAACTGGAAGGTATTCTAGGATGTATCGTTGTTCCTCCGTTTCATTGGCCCCCAGGTTCAGACGGAACTGGTCGATGGCGCCTATCCCGATAAAACTCAGCTCTGACCTGGGCCCTGTTTTCGTATTGGTCTTGAACTGAAACCCGTTGTAGGTGGGCAGGAAGGGGAGTCCGACTACACTAAAAAGATACTGCAGGTAAGACCTCCGGGCCGAGAGAATAAAGGTCGTGTTTTCGGTAAGCGGGCCGTCAGCAGTCAATGCCACATCACTGGCCCCCAGTGTGCCTCGAAGGTTTAGCTTTTCCGGGTTGCCATTGATCTGCCGGAATTCGAACACAGAACTCAGGGCATTGCCCCTGTTTGCCGGAAAAGCGCCGGTATACATTTCCACCTCCCTGATAAAATCCACGTTGATGATGCCGACCGGTCCGCCACTGGCACCCTGGGTTGCAAAATGGTTGATGTTGGGAATTTCCACTCCATCCAGGTAAAAGCTGTTCTCGCTGGGTCCGCCTCCACGGATGATCACATCATTGCGAAAGGCCGGTGTGAAACCTACCCCCGGGAGAGATTGGATTACCCTGGAAATGTCCCGGTTGCTTCCGGGGCTCCTTTCAATTTCCTGTATGCCGATGCGCCGAAGGGAAACAGGGCTTTCTTCACTGCGCTCGAACTGTGAAGCCGTAACCTCCACACTGGCAAGCTCCACCCGGATCTCGCGCAGCCCTATGTCGATGTTTGCGGTGCGCGCATTGGTCACCATAAACTCTTCCGTGATCCGGCCCTCGAAGCCAACGGCAGAAACCTGCAGCCTGACAAAGCCTGGAGTAAGGCCAGTGAACAGGAAGTTGCCATCAAGATCGCTAGTGCTTCCGGTATTGGTCCCATAAATGATGATGTTGGTAAATGGGAGGGGCTCGTTGGTCATTTCGTTGTACACCCTTCCGCGGATGCTTCCCTGTTGGGATATGGCTTCCCCGGCAAACAGGATGGTCATCGCTATAGCCATCAGGACCTTTCGATTAATGATTATACCGGAGAGTGGAGTTTTCATTGATTTGAGGAAAATGATTGAATCAGGAAGTGAACGCATCAATAACAAACAATTGCCATGTTTTGTTTAGGGAATTATCCGACAAATAAAACAAATATACTGCCTTTCACCGACTCCCGACGGCTGTTTACCGACCAGGTCTTGCACAAAAAAAGGCATCGGGCTAATTTTGGGAAAAATTCCGGACATTCCGGGGCAATATTATTCACCTTTCATTATTAACAAACAAATACTACACAATGAACTCTGTAAATCCAACCCGTGTGTTGATTGGCCTGATATTTCTGGCCATTGGGAGTGTTCTGCTGATGCATTACACGAACATTTTCCCCATGAATTTCCCGCATTACCTGATCTCCTGGAAAACCATCCTGATCGCTCTGGGAGCCTTGTTCCTGGCAACCGAGAAAAACAAGTCGACCGGGATCATTCTGATGGTTATCGGCGGTGTTTTCCTCGCCAAAGACATTTTTAGTGTCAGCCTTTGGGATGTCATGCAGTTCGCCATCCCGGCAGTGTTCCTTATCGCCGGCATCCTGATTCTGTTTCCCGGGAGGTTTATCAGGAAAAGAAGTTACCGCATGAATGAAACCGAGGATGCAAGGGATGCCATTTCAGAGGTGAACATATTCGGTGGCGGTTCCAAAGCCATCAGCACCAATAATTTTAAGGGGGGCGAGATCACCTGTATTTTTGGGGGAACCGAGCTCAATTTCCGCAACGCCGGCCTTGCCGATGGCATCAATGTAATCGATATAACATGTATCTTTGGGGGGGTTACCCTTTATGTGCCGGAAGACTGGACCGTAAAAGTAGAATCCTCGGCCGTGTTTGGCGCATTCACGGATTCCCGTGCCGAATCAAACCTCAAACTGGTCACAAACCCGGACAAGGTTTTGGTCATCAAAGGAACAGTTATATTTGGCGGAGGAGAGATCAAAATGATTTAGTGATTCCATGCAGAACTACAGGTTCTTTTCGCCCAGCCCGGGTTTTCTGGTCTTTTATGTGATCCTCTGGGTTTCCTGCACCCTGGTCCACTACATCCTTTTGGGGAGGTATGTGGATCTGGATGCAGGCTTTCCGGATCTGGGTGCAGGCTTACTGGCCCTGGACGCACTCATTTCACAGACATCCCTGTTTGTGATGCTGTTGCCCCTCTGGTTTTTGGTGCGGTTCAGAAAAAAGGAAAAGGGATTTTCTTTATCCGGCATAGCCAATGCCGTGTTGGGAGCGATACTGCTGCTCGGCATTTGGTATTTTGTGATGCGGGAGGGCCTGGCCGGACTGCTTTATGCTGATACCGGGGCAGACGGGTTTTTCAGGAACACGCTGGCTATAAGAATTGTTTTTGGGTCCATGGCCGGTCTGGCAGTGTATCACTTTTTCCTGGCCTGCCATTTACACAGGGAGGCGAGGGAGGCCAAGAAACGTCAGGTCGAACTGGAGAGCCTTGTGCAGCAAACGGAGCTACAGGCATTGAAAAACCAGCTCAACCCGCATTTTATTTATAATAGCCTCAATGCCATCAGCAGCCTGACGATTACAGATGCCGAAAAAGCCAGGGACATGGTGGTCAAGCTTAGTGATTTCTTGCGTTATGCACTAAAGCAGGATGCCTTGCAGTTGACGACCCTGGAGAAAGAGATGAATGCCGTTGAGCTTTACCTGCAGATCGAAAAGGTCAGGTTCGGGGAAAAACTCAACCACCGTTTCCGGCTGGAAGAACATGATAAAGACCTGGAGCTTCCCGGGCTGATTCTGCAACCCCTGTTTGAAAATGCCGTAAAACATGGGGTGCAGCAATTGCCCGGACAAGCCGGTCCGTTTTTCCGGGTCACCGGAAACGAGAAAGAGACCATCCTGGAAATTTCAAACCATTTTGATCCCGCCCTGGGGCGGTTCAAAGGGGAGGGAGTCGGACTGGAGAACATCCGGAACAGGTTGAGGCTTCACTATGGGAACGGACAGTTACTGCAAGTGGAGAAACGTGGCAATGTGTTCTTTGCGCGGCTCCACATCCCAAAAGCCTCCAGTTAGCGATGCACCGGGCAATACATATACCCTTATCCGATAATGAAAATCAACGCACTGATTATAGATGATGAGGCGCCTGCCAGGGCGCTGATTCGGGAGTTTCTGAAAGGACACCCATCCATTGCCGATGTGGAGGAATGTGCAGATGGCTTTGAAGGGGTCAAGGCCATACAAGAAAGAAAACCGGACCTTGTTTTTCTGGATATTCAGATGCCGAAGATCAATGGTCTGGAAATGCTGGAGATCCTTGAATCGGATCTGCTGCCATCGGTTATATTTGTGACCGCCCATGACGAATATGCACTCAGGGCTTTTGAGGTGAACGCGGTGGATTACCTGCTGAAACCAGTTGCCCGGGAAAGGTTTGACATGGCGGTGCAAAAAGCATTGTCAAGAATACAGGCGGGGTCAGGGAACCAGCGTGAAGTTGAGGGATTGGTAAGCATGGAAGTCCGTGGGCCAAGGTGGTTGGACCGCCTGGTGGTGAAGGCGGGCGGGGATATCCACATCATTGCGGAGGAGGACGTTTTATGCATGGAGGCACAGGACGATTATGTGCTGATCTGTACGGAAAAGGATGCGTTTTTGAAAAAGAAAACACTAAAGTATTTCGAGCAAAGGCTGGACCCTTCCGTTTTTGTCAGAATCCACCGGTCTTTCCTGGTTCGCGTAGATGCCATACAGCGGATCGAGCCCTACTCAAAGGATGCCTTTATTGCCACATTAAAGAACGGCCGGAAAATTTCGGTTAGCAAGCAAGGCTATGCCAGTCTAAGGAAGCGGTTTGACTTTTGAACCGGCATTATTCGCGTAAAACGTTAAAATTTGTTACCTTTGCAACTTATTTAATCCCAAGCACGTTATTTGCAATAGACATTATAAAATATCCCGGATGCGCATAATCAGGACACCGTCTACAATCCGCCTGCTTTTCCTTTCCGCACTACTGTTTATAATCAGTTCCTGCAGTCCGTATCAGAAATTGCTGAAAAGTGACGACGTGGAACTGAAGTTTGAAAAAGCCATAGAATATTACGAAGCCGAAAGTTACGGAAGGGCGATCGGACTCCTGAACGACATCATTCCGGTGTTCAGGGGGTCTGCCAGGGCAGAATTGCTTAACTATTACTATGCGATGGCGCATTACAAGCAGCGGGACTACATCCTTGCCAGCCATTATTTCCGGACGTTTGCCACTTCTTTTCCCCGAAGTGAACACGTGGAGGAGTTTTTGTTCCTTAGCGCCTATTGCAAGTACCTGGAGTCCCCCAGACACAGCCTGGACCAGACCTCCACCAGGGAGGCCATCAGCGAATTGCAGGCTTTCATCAACCGTTTCCCCAATAGTGAGCGGGTGGAGGAAGCCAACACATTGATCGATGAACTCAGGCTGAAACTGGAGACCAAAAGGTTTGAAGCGGGCATTTTGTATTTCAATTTGGCTTCCTACACCGCTGCGGTAACCACCTTCGATAGTTTTATCCGGGATTTTCCGGACACCAGGTACCGCGAGGAGGCCCTGTTCTATATAATCCGGGCACATTATGAATTTGCAGACCAAAGCATCCCGGCCCGGCAGATAGAGCGTTTCGAAAGGGTCGTAGAATCTTACAGGCGGCTGGAACGTTTTTTCCCTGAAAGCCAATTCATGACCCAGGCCAGCCGAATGAAGGACACTGCCACCAGCAGGATCGAGGTGCTCCAGGCCTCACTGCAAGAAGAAACCACTGAAAATCAATAAAAAAAGACCATGGATTATAAAAAAGTAAAGACAGAGCTTACAACGGTCACCCGCGACCTGCGACAGTTTGACAAGGACACCCACAACATTTACCAGTCAGTGGTGGTCGTTGCAAAAAGGGCCAACCAGATCGGCCAGGAAATGAAGGAAGAGCTAAACAGCAAACTGGAAGAATTTGCCACTTCCACCGACAACCTGGAAGAGATCTTTGAAAACCGTGAGCAAATCGAGATTGCCAGGTATTACGAACAGCTTCCAAAACCAACCCTGATCGCCATCAGCGAGTTCCAGGACGGAAATATCTATTACCGGGTACCCGAGACCGAAGGAAAAGGAAAGTAAAGTAAAGTAAATCAAGCCCCATGATCAAGCAAGCCGGACTTGTCATTTTTTTGCTGCTGGCACTGGCGTCCAGGAGCAATGCACAACAGGAACTGAACTGCATGATCTCCATCGCTACGCCTGCGCTGTCTGAGACAGACAGAGAAATCATGCGCACCCTCCAGTCGGACCTCCGGGAGTTCATCAACCAGAGAAACTGGACGGAGTACCAGTTTCAGGCAAGGGAACGTATCGAAGCCTCCATCCTGATTACCGTAAACGAACGCATTGGTTCAGACGAATACAGGGGCACCATCCAGGTCCAGTCCAGAAGGCCGGTCTATAGAACTTCTTACAGTTCTCCGGTTTTCAACCACCAGGACCGGGATTTTCATTTCCGGTACATAGAGAATCAGCCCCTGGATTACGTCGACAACACATTTACATCAAACCTCACGGCGGTCATCGCATACTATGTGTATATAATCATAGGGTTTGACTTCGATACCTTTGCCCCAATGGGAGGGACCCCCTACTTTGAAATGGCACAAAACATCGTCAATTCTGCCCAGAACGCTCCGGAGAGGGGATGGAAGTCCTTCGAAAGCCAGAGAAACCGCTACTGGCTGCTTGAGAATCTTTTCAATCCCATTTACAGGAATATCCGGCAAGCCATGTATATTTACCACCGCCAGGGTTTTGACAAGATGGTGGAGAACATGGACCTGGCCAGGGGTGAAATTATCAACGCCCTGGAAATGATACAGCGTGTACAGCGGGAACGGCCGGGTAGTTTTCTCCTGCAGGTGGTGATGACCTCCAAAAACGACGAACTGGTGAACCTTTTCTCCGAAGCATCGCCCATGGACCGTAACCGGGCAATTTCCATCCTGACCGAAGTGGATCCCTCCAATAGCGCGAAATACAGAAGGATGGGGGAGGGTGACCGGGGTGACCGAAGCACCGGACGCTGAATAACCACCTATTTTTTTGGCCTTTTTCACCCAAACTTTGCTAACTTTGGGTGAGACCGGAATTTCGTGGCTTTATGCTCAAATACCTGCAGATTAACAACTACGCCCTGATTGACTCTTTGAGCATAGAACTCGGGGAGGGGTTTACCGTCATTACCGGTGAAACCGGTGCCGGCAAATCCATTCTTCTGGGAGCCCTTTCCCTGGTACTCGGACAAAGGGCTGATACCAGGGTGTTGAGCAAGCCGGATAAGAAATGCATCATAGAAGCCGGCTTTTTTACGGACAGGGAAACCTTTGTGCCCCTTTTCGAAGCCCACCAGCTGGACTTTGAACCCGAAACCCTTATCCGTCGTGAAATCACTCCACAGGGGAAATCCCGTGCCTTTATCAATGACACCCCGGTGACGCTCCAGGTGATGCGTGAGGTCACCGGAAAACTGATTGATATTCACTCCCAGCATCAGAACCTGCTGTTGGGTGAAACCCCATTCCAGTTTGAAGTGCTCGACGGATTTGCCCAAAGCCTCGAGATAAGGTATGCCTTTGGAGGCCTTTACAGGCAGTGGGTAAAAGCCCGGCAGGAGCTCCGGGAACTCCAGGAAAGGGAAAAGCGTTCCGCTGAAGACCAGGACTATTTCCGCTTTCAATACGAGGAACTGGAAAAAGCAGGCTTAGATCCCGGAGAGGCCGGGGAATGGGAGGAGGAGCTATCCAGGCTCAGGAATGGGGAAAGCATTAAGCTGGGGCTGGAAAAGACCGCATATCTACTGGACGGTTCTGAGTTGAATGTACTGGGACTGCTTAATGAAGCGATACGGGAAATGAAGCCTTTGGATCAATATGGCAAGGACCTTGGAGAGCTTGCGGAGAGACTGGGAACCATTTCCATTGAAATCAGGGACATTGACAGGGAGATCAGGAAGCTCTCAGAGAGCATCGTGTATGACCAGGACAGGATCAGGGACCTGGAGCAAAAAACGGATCTGCTTAACAAACTTTTACTCAAACACCATGTGCAGGACGTCGAATCCCTTGTCAGACTCCGGGATGAGTACCTTGAAAAAATACAGGCGGCGGAATCCATATCCGGACAGATCGCTGTAATGGGGGATCATTGCCTGAGGCTGGAACGAATGATGCTGGAAAAAGCCGTGGAACTATCCGTGGCAAGAAAAGAAGCGGCCCCGGACATGGAGAGGGAAGTGCAATTGCTTTTACAGGAACTTGGCATGCCTGCGGCACGCTTCCGGATCTCGTTGGCAAATTCTGACTCACCTGGGCCAAATGGAACCGACAGCCTGGAATTTCTCTTCAGTGCAAACCCCGGCAATGCGCCTATGGAAATCTCACGGATCGCATCCGGCGGGGAGCTGTCCAGGCTGATGTTGAGTATAAAGAGCCTGATTTCTACAAAAAACCTGTTGTCCAGCATTGTCTTTGACGAGATAGACACGGGGATCTCGGGAGAGATTGGGGGCAAGATCGGCAGCATCCTGTACAAAATCTCCGGGAATATGCAGGTAATCGCCATTACCCACCTGCCGCAGATTGCCGCACGTGGAAACAGTCACTTCCAGGTATACAAGACGGTGGAAGGAGGCAAAACGGCAACCCGAATCAAACGCCTGGAAAAAGATGAGCGTAGCCTGGAGATCGCCAAAATGCTGGGGGGAGATGCACCAAGCCACAGCATGGTCAGAACGGCAGAAGAATTAATGAGAACCAATGTAAAACCATAACCAAATCCACATCTATGTCAATTAAATTACTTGAAGGCAAGCGCGGCATTATTTTTGGCGCCCTGGATGAAAACTCCATCGCCTGGAAGGTGGCAGAAAAAGCCCATCAGCACGGTGGCAGCTTTGTGCTGACAAATGCGCCAATTGCACTGAGGAAGGGAGACATCTTCAAACTGGGTGAAAAAACAAACAGCGAAGTGATCTCTGCCGATATCACCCAGGTGGATGAGATTGAGAGCCTGATCCAGGAAAGCATGTCCGTATTGGGCGGCAAGATTGACTTTATCCTTCATTCGGTTGGCATGTCGCCCAACGTCAGAAAAGGCCTCCACTATACCGACCTGGATTACCATTACCTGAACAAGACCCTTGACGTCTCGGCCATTTCACTGCACAAGGTTTTGCAGTCAGCCTATAAAATGGATGCAATGAACGAATGGGGAAGCGTGGTGGCATTGAGTTATATTGCAGCCCAACGAACCTTTTCCACTTACAGCGATATGGCCCAGGCCAAGGCGATGCTCGAATCCATCGCACGCAGTTTCGGGTACCACTTCGGGAAAAAGCGCAAGGTTCGCATAAACACCATTAGTCAGTCTCCGACCGTCACCACCGCCGGTACCGGTGTGGGAGGCTTCAAAAGCTTTTATGCCTATTCACAGTGCATGTCTCCTCTGGGAAACGCAAGCTCAGAAGACTGCGCAGACTATTGCATCATGATGTTCTCTGACTTTACCCGTAAAGTAACCATGCAGAACTTGTTTCACGATGGCGGTTACTCCACAATGGGCATCAGTGAGACGCTGATTGAAAGCTGCTTCACCTGCCAGGGGGAGTGTTTTGACGATATTAAGGAGAAGGAGCGTATCATGGGCAGTCCCGGACCCAAAAAGTCTGGAAAATAACCCATCCCACTGCTTCTGCAGTTTGGCAAAACGACTGTCAAGCCCACGGGTGGCCGGAGGAAAACCCCCGGTTCCCCCGTGGGTTTTTTATTTCCAATAATTCTTATATTTGTAGCCTTTTTACCAGCTTATGGTTCCCGTATGTCACATGGCCAAGG
>SLNU01000034.1 GCA_007132865.1 Bacteroidales bacterium
CCGGGATGGTCTGTTTCCACCCTGGTCAGTCCGATCTCCGGTGCATACACCTTCACCTGCAGGCCAGGATGAAACATTCCTGACCACCAGAAAGGCGGCTCCACACGAACAGGGGACTCCTGGGCAGAGAGGGTTGAATTGGAAAGATTCAGGGTCATTATCATGACCATGCAGGCAATAAACAATTGCTTTGTTTTCATCTTTTCATTATTTGTTTTAAATCGGTCAGATGGAATCGCATGTTGAACATTATCCTGGGTGACAAGATTTGTTGTCATGCTTATTTCATATGGTTTGAATTTATGGTTACTCAATCACCCAGTAGCTCGTCCAGCTCCTGCATGACAGCTTTCGCCTTGCCTCTTCCAAGACCCAGGCTGTCCAGGATCCCGGTCTTGTTCCGCAGTTGCCGGCACAGCACGATCTTTTGATCCAGAAGCATTTGCTTTTGCTTTTTGTTCAGGGTGGTCAACACCGTCACGGGAAAGAGACCCGAGCTTTCAATCATCTCCTTGAGTCCCTTCTGCCTGGGATAGTCCCAGCTTAACAACTTCAGTCCGACACACCGGCCATAATCCATCGCATCCGTGGTGAAGCGCGTATTGGTCACCACCCAGCCGCTGAATTCAAAATCTTTGTTCCCGGGCAGCAAGCGCCATTGCTGCTCAATGTCCCTGAACCGGCTGTCAATGTATAGCGGCACCTTGACGTTGCAGTATTTCCCCTGGTTGTTGTAAAACTTGCATTCCACCATGAATTGCTCATGGTCATTTCTGGCCACCACGTCTACCTCATGCTGCACACAATGTCCCGACACGACCTGACCTACTTCGACCTGGTAACCCATTTGGCTGAGCAACTCCCCGATGAACTGCTCAAAGGGGTAACCAGTCGGACCCAGGTCCATGATCGCATTTTTCAGGCTATACCTGGCCGCGGTGGAATTTTTCAGCTTTTTTAGCAACTGAAAGGCCTTCCGGTAGATCTCCGAGGTGGTGATCCCGTCATACATCTGTGACTGCAGGCCGGCCTCGACCTTTTCTATAAGCGCCTGGCCGGCACCGGCACGTGCAAGCGATTGGTGAAGTTTTTCAGAAGAAAAAGGCTCCTTTTCTCCGGATTGTTTTTCAACGAGGATAGATTTTCCCATGCAAGCTGGATTTAATTCCCAAATTTAAAAAAGAAAAGGGATTAAGGCACAAGAAACCCGCAGGCCGGGAAGCGACCGCTGGGATAAACGGATATTATATGGGAAACCAGGTATTATTTGGGAGACCAGGTATTGTATGGCTAAGCAGGTATTGTATGGGTAAGCAAGTATTACTTGGGAAACCAGGCGGATAATTAAAAGAAAATCAGGCGGATCACCAAAGGAAACTAGTTAGCGCCAAAGCGGTATTTTACGGTAACCCCGCCCATGCCCATCTTCAGTTCACGGGTGCTGATCGTGCCCAATGGGTATTTGATGAAGGGCTCAATCACCGTGGAGTGGTTGTCCCCTTTTATCACATAACCGAAAGACAGGTTCAGCAAGCGGGCTATGTCAAACCGTGTGAGGATATCGTAGGTATCATCAAGGTATACTTCAGAGTATTGCGAAAATGTCTGGTACTCTCCTGTGTTAGGGTTGTAGGTCTGTCCGGTCACAAAGGCTGAGCTATAGCCACTCACCTTTTGCTGCAGATAGAAAAGGGAAGATACACCGGCAGAAACAAACAGCTGGCTCCTTCGTGTCTCACCGAGGTTGAACTGCACATTCAGCGGGATATCCAGCGCCAGGAACTCATACTCATGATCGCCAAATGCGTTGGCCCCATTGTAATCAAGGCCGGCAATGATCTCCTGGTTCGAGATCATCCTCAGGGGCATTCTTTCCACTTCAAATTGCTGGTAGGCAAGCAGCATCCCTGAAGATAATTTTATACGGGGCAAGGCTTTCCACTCTGTGACCAAACCACCCGAAAACCCCATGCCGCTGGCTACCTGCTGTTCGGCAAATGTCATCATCGAACCCGCGGTAAGTCCCCATCTGAAACTGCTCCCATCATTCACCCCTGACCGGGTAATCAAATAATTTTCGTAGGATGGTTCAAACACCACCGCCTCCAAAATGCCCGTGAAAGGCACGGGTTCAACGGCCATGGTCTGGTCATCGACAACCAGCGTGCCAAAGGTGTTGGAAAGACCGGTGGATGGTATGGCAACGGCAGCTGCCATCTGGCCCTGTGGCGGAAGTCCGGCCTGGGCAATGAGCGCTGCATCTGTGGTGGGCTGCAAGGTGGCAGCTGACCGCGGCATTAGAACCGCTGCTTCAGGTGTCATCACCATGGTAGACCCTGGGTCGGAAACGCCCTGGATGACAGCAGGGGGAGCTTCTATGGCAAGCTGCACACTGCTGTCAGGGAAAAACACATTGGTGAAAAGCAGCCCAATGACTCCGGCAAAGATCAGGATGGCTGCCGCCCTTGACAATAGGGGCAGCAATGCAATGACCCGCTGGCGCCTGGACCGTTCAAGGCGGCCCTTCATGGCTTCCCATGCCATGGGGTCCGGGGTCTCTGTGTAAACATCAAAAACCTCCCGAACCCTGTCTGCAAACATTTCGTCAAACGGCTTCATGGCGTTGTTTATTATTTTTGTCGAGGTATAAACCCCTTAACATTTTCTTTGCCCGGCTCAAATTTGAGCGGGAGGTACCGGGCGAAATATCCAGCATCCCGGCAATCTCTTCGTGACTATAACCCTCCACTTCATATAGGTTGAAGGTTACCCTGTAAACCGCAGGTATCCGGTCAAAAAGCCCCAGGATCTCGTCGGTGTCCAGTGAAATTTGCTCATCGACCATTGCCTCGCCTTCCGGATCCACCTCTTCCAGGGCCAGCGTTATACGGTATTTCCGGTTTGCGCGGTAGTGATCAAGTGCCGTATTCACCAGAATTCTTCTGAACCAGCTTTTGAATGGCTTGCTGTCATCGAATGAACGAATGCTTTCAAACACTTTCATGAAGCTGTCATTCAGAATCTCCATGGCATCTTCACGGCCATAGGCATACCGCAGGCAAACAGACATCCCAAATCCGTAAAACCGATGGTAAA
>SLNU01000328.1 GCA_007132865.1 Bacteroidales bacterium
AAGTGATGCTTCCTCCGGTGAAACACTCCCCGGGGCCAGTATTGTGGTAGAAGGAACCACTATCGGGACCATGACCGACGTGGACGGGGAATTCCTGCTTGAAGTTCCGGCCGGCGAGGTCAGACTCCTGGTAAGGTTTGTCGGATACCTCAGCCAGACCCGCACGGTCAACCTGACCGCCGGACAGCGCCAGGAGCTTAACATTGCCCTTTCACCAGACATTGCCATGCTCGAGGAATTCGTGGTGGTCGGATACGGTATGCAGCGGAAGAGTGTTGTGACCGGCGCCATCGCCAGGGTTGAATCCTCCGAGATCGAGAAAGCCGCACCCTTGCGCGTGGAACAGGTCCTGCAGGGCCGCACCGCGGGGGTCATGGTTACTTCCAATTCCGGCCAGCCGGGAGACGGACTAACAGTAAGGATTCGTGGAACAGGCACAATCAACAATGCCAACCCGCTTTATGTGGTGGACGGCATGCCGGTCGGGGGAATTGATTATCTGAATCCTTCTGATATTCAGTCTATTGAAGTCTTAAAAGATGCCTCTGCAACCGCCATCTACGGGTCCAGGGGTGCCAATGGTGTGGTACTGATCACCACCAAAATGGGGGACAGCGATGCTTTCTCCGTCACATACGACGCCTATACCGGTGTACAGAATGCCTGGCGGAAAGTCAGCCTGCTGGATGCCCCGGAATACGTCATGATCTGGAATGAGGCCTATGCGAACGATTTGCGCAGCAGGCCGTTCAATCCCGATATTATAAGCGGCATCGGGGCGGGTACGGATTGGCAGGATGCCATTTTCTATGAGAATGCCCCCATCCAGGACCACAACCTGGCCCTGTCGGGAGGAACCGGCAAAACCGTTTTCCATACCTCCCTTTCTTACCTGCAACAAGACGGCATTGTGGCCGAGGGCAAATCCAATTACGAAAGGTTCACCTTCCGTTTGAACACGCGGACGGAATATGGCCGCCTCACCTTCGGGAACCAACTGGCCTACACCAATAAAACCACCAAAGGGATCGGCACAAACGAGATCTTCGGGGGGGTACTCACCCGCGCCCAGAACATGGACCCGATTACTCCGGTAAACAACCCGGACGGCAGCTTTGGCATATCCCCCTACATGTCACAGGAAGTGGTCAACCCGGTCGCATTTCTGGACATACTGAACAGCATGTGGCGGGAGAACAAGCTGGTCGGCGGCATTTGGGGGGAACTCCGGCTGATGGACGGACTAAGGTTTAGGAGCTCCTTTTCCACCGACCTGGCCATCGGGATGAATGACTCCTATGCCCCGATCTATAACCTCGGGGGCAACGTGTCAAACAGCGTCACCCAGGCCACCAAGAATTTCAACCAGTGGTTCACCTGGCAGACGGAGCATTACCTGTCATACGAAACCACGGTTAACCAGCACTCATTTACCGCCCTGGCCGGGTTCTCCGCCCTGGAGACCAGGTTCGAGGGATTGTTCGGATCAAGGCAGGGATGGAAGTTCCCGGACTGGAACTTTACCGTAATTGATGGGGCCACCGACGTGGAAAGCGATCAAACCGGCGGTGGCGCCTGGGAACATGCCCTCCTCTCCTATTTCGGACGCATCAACTATAACTTCCAGGAAAAATACATGCTGGAGGCGGTGCTCAGGATGGACGGTTCATCCAACTTCGGACCAGCCAACCGTTACGGCTTTTTCCCGTCTGTTTCGGCTGGATGGGTGCTGACCCGTGAGGACTTCATGCAGAATATTCCGCTGGTCAGCTTCTGGAAGCTTCGTGCCGGTTGGGGACAGAACGGGAACGAATCCATCGGTCTGTACCAGTACTCTTCCAACATCTCGTCCATCACCACTTATATATTCGGACAGACCCCTTCCATCGTCGATGGCAGGGCGCCGCTGAATATCTCCAATACCGACATCAGGTGGGAAACTTCTGAGCAGCTTAACTTCGCCACAGACTTCACCTTCCTTGAAAACAGGCTATCCCTGACGCTGGACTATTACATCAAGACCACGAAGGACTGGCTGGTTCAGGCCCCGATTCCAAGCTATGTCGGACTAAACCCGGCATTTGTGAACGGTGGTGACGTGAAGAACACCGGTCTTGAGATCGAGCTTGGATTCAGGCAACGCAGCGGGGATTTCCGCTACGGACTGAACCTGGCAGGTGCCTTTAACAAAAACGAGGTCACCAGGATCGACAACGCAGAAGGCGTCATTTATGGAGCCGGCGCAGGTACCGCAATGGCCAACATCAACGTCGCACAGGTTGGAATGCCCATCGGGTATTTCTGGGGCTTCAAAACAGACGGTATCTTCCAGAACTGGTCAGAAGTCGACGCCCATGCGGGCCCCAATGGCCAGCGTATTCAGCCGAATGCCCAACCCGGTGACATCCGCTTTCTTGACCTGAACGGGGATGGCATCATCAACGACAACGACCGCACCATGATCGGCAACCCCTATCCGGATTTTACGATGGGACTTACCTATAATATGGAATACAGGTCCTTTGACTTCAGCATGTTCTGGTATACGGCCGTTGGGCACCAGATCTTCAAGGTCACCCGCCGTTACGACCTTCCGAACATGAACTGGCAGGCAGACGTCCTGAACAGGTGGACCGGGGAAGGGACTTCCAACACCCACCCAAGGGTGACCCTGGATGACCCGAACATGAACTATTCAAGGGTTTCGGATTTCCTCCTGGAATCAGGCGACTTCCTGAGGCTGAAAGACATACAGATCGGCTACACCTTGCCCGGAAGCCTTACGAACAGGGCCGGGATTGAGAGCCTGCGGATTTACGCAGCAGCCCAGAACCTGTTGACATTTACCTCCTATTCTGGACATGATCCGGAGGTCGGGGGCTGGAGTCCGATCGACTATGGCATCGACAGGGGCATTTACCCCCAACCACGCACCCTGCGTTTGGGCATCAACCTTAGCTTATAAATTTAAAAAAGAAGAACGTCATGAAAATCAATAAATTACTTGCGATGATCGTGGGGGTCCTGCTGATAAGCTATGGATGCTCTGACGATTTCCTGGAAAGGCAGTCATTGACTGACGAAACAGAA
>SLNU01000315.1 GCA_007132865.1 Bacteroidales bacterium
AGGTGACTATAGCGGCAGTGTCCACCTCTTCCCATTCCGAACAGAGAAGTTAAGCCTGCCAGCGCAGATGGTACTGGGTTCACACCTGGGAGAGTATGTCGTTGCCTGAAACTTTTTTTCAAGGGGCCTTCCCAAGCGGGGAGGTCTTTTTTTTTATGCCCTCCGGCCCGATTGCCCTTTATTCTGGCGCCACCCCGCTGCCCTTGCGCCTATAACCCTCAGCGTACAGTCTGGCCGCTTATAACCCCTGCGCCTGCAGCTTGCAGCCCCTCACAAAACCCCCAGCTTACACCTTGCGCCTGCAGCCATGGGTTTTCGCTAACCTCATATTTTCCTGCCGGAAAATTTATCCGCTCCAACCCATGGCTGGCAGGCTACAGGAGATGATGCGGACTTCCCATCAGCACGCCCACGTTCCATAGGCCTTTCACCAAACAGAACCTCCGGCGCAATGGCACAAGGCCCGTAAGGCGTGAGAATGTCCTGGGCACTTAGGAAAACTCAGAATGTTTTGCGGTGTGGGGGCGCTAGGCACCGTAGGTCCTGATATGCCTTGAGTAGCTATAATTGTTCGGCGTGTTGCATTGTGGGGGCACTAAGGCACGGTACCAAGGCGCTGAGGCCCGTATGCCCTGAGCGCATAGCAAAATTCGAAGAGTTTTGCAGCGCGAAGGGCATATGGGTCAGCGCAACCTTGAACAAAATGATTATTTTTGTTTTTATACAACGGATAGAAACCAGATGCCGGCCATTAATAAAATGCCGCTGCAGAAAAGAACCAAATTAAACAGACGCAAATGGGACAGAACCAATGAACAGACGAAAATGATGAACAGATGCAAATGAGGAACAGACCCATATGAAAAACCAGTTCAAGGCAAATATAGATTCCACTCCCGGCCTGCTGCGTGTCCTTGCGATTGCGGGATGTGTGATTCTGGCGGCTTTTGTCACGTATGGCAAGCCGGCAAATGAAAGACCGCTTTCAACTGCAAATGAGGTGATCGGACGGGTGCATGTGGAAGCTCCCGCTACAGCCGGTGACCTCCAGGTAGCTGTTTACCCCGGGCAAGGGGAACTCCCTGCAAATCCTGCTTTTGTCCTCACCCCCACGGAAGAAGGCGTGTTCAGCTTTGTGGCCGGGGATGGGGAAACGGGCCCTTTCGTACTTGAAGTGACAGGTACATCAGGTGCCGGAAGGCTTTTTGTCTCTTCCGAATCAGCTGGTGACACCATTCATGTGACCTACCCGGTGGTGGAGGAGATCGTTTTTCTCCATACCAACGACCACCATTTTGATATCAATATGCTGGAGGAGTTTACCGAAAGGGTGCAAATCATCAGGGAGCACTATACGGATGTATTCCTGTTCGATGCAGGCGATGTGTTCGTCAGGCATCCCCACCGCTGGATTGAGAACGGGGTGCTGATGGATAATCCCGAATGGTACGCGGAAAGGGCAAAGCGCATTATCCGGACCATGAACTCACTGGGTTACGATGCACTTACGCCTGGGAACCATGAGTTCGATTATGTGGAAAACCATACCCGGGCAGCGCTTGAGATTGCCGATTTCCCAATCCTGTCAGCCAATGTGGACGTACATACAACACAAATACCGGTTCCGGAGAGCCATGCGGTTTTTTACACAAAAACAGGGAGAAGAATTGCTGTGCTTGGACTGTCGGTGGTTAGTGGTAGCAAGGAGGGGATTCATATGAACCCAATCAATGCCACGGCGGCAGATTTCATGTATTTGCGTGAAGGGTCGGATGTGTTTGTGGCGCTTACCCATATCGGACTGGAAAACGATGTGGCCCTGGCAGAGGATTTCCCGCAGATCGATGTCATCATCGGTGGACACTCCCACCATATGATAGAAGAGGCCGTGCTGGTGAACGGGGTGCTCGTGGCGCAGGCCGGGGGCAACCAGCATGTGGTTTCTGACGAACACCCGGTTTACCTGGGCAAGGTGAATGTGCGTCTTGTAAACGGTGTGCTTGCGCAGAAAAGCGGACTTGTAATCTTTATTTCCGAATAATCAAATTGTTGCCATATGAACCGTATCATCCTAATTGTGCTGTCCGCACTGCTGTTCAGTGCCTGTGCCTCTTCTACCCGGCTAATGCAGCGGGGCAGCTATGATGCTGCCATTGACAAGTCAGTCAGGAAGCTCATTAGAAACCCGGGAAATCAAAAAGAAGCCCTGGTTCTGGAACGTGCTTTCCATATCGCCAACGAGCAGAACCTGGAACGAATCCGGTTCCTGAAGCGGGAGGGAAATCCCCGTAGCATGGCGGAGATTGTAAACCTATATTCCCGGATGAAGGACCGGCAGACCCGGGTACGAACCGTTTCCCCTTTACGTGTGGGGGGGCGCACGGTGGAATTCCCCTATGTCGATTATGATGAGGAGATCATTTCGGCCCGCAGCGGGGCAGCGGCCTTTCATTATGAGCTGGCCACACAGCTGCTCGACAGGCAGGAGAAATCCGCCTATCGCGAAGCTTACTCCAACCTGCTGCAGGTTATGGAGTACGGGGGTGACTACTTGAATGCCCGGGAGCTGGCCGACTACGCCAGGGAGCATGGGATCAGCAGGGCCCTGGTCACCGTAAGCAACCACACCCACCTGAATTTGCCTCAGGAGTTTGTAGACCAGCTGCTGATTATCGACACCCGGCGTATGGACAACGAATGGGTGGAATTTTATTATCAGGACCTGGACGAAACCCAGTATTTCGACTATTTCATCGTCGTGAACCTGCGCATGATCAACATCTCCCCCGACAGGGTCACGGAACGAGACCAGATGGTCAAGAAGAAGATAGAGGATGGGTTCGATTATGCCCTGGATGACAGGGGGAATGTGAAAAAGGATTCCCTCGGAAACGACATCAGGATCCCCCGCATGAAGGAGGTTTCCTGCGCCCTGATTGAGACCCTTCAACATAAGTCTGCATTTATAGAAGGGGATGTGGAATTTCTTTCGGAACAGCCCAGACGATTGCTGAAGCGCGAACCCATCGGTGCTTCCACAAGCTTTGAGCATCGTTCTGCCAGGGCGATCGGGGATGTCAGGGCACTGGGCGAGGATGCCCGCAAGCTGATCGACCTGAAACCACTGCCTTTCCCGACAGAGGGAGAGATGGTCCTTCGCACCGCCGACAGTTTCCGACTGGCCATAGCCGATGCCATCCGCAAAAACAGGCGGATCATACAGTAGCGCCTGCCCAATCCAAAAACAACCAATAACAATGCTTTTCAATGTCCGGAAAAAGTAAAAAAAATGCCGTGCTGCTAGCCATCAGAACCTATGGCATCATTACCATCGGCTTGTTCCTGAATGCTCTGGCGTGGACGGCCTTTCTGATCCCTTCCGGGATCGTCGGCGGGGGCGTCATGGGTGTCGGGGCCCTGGTATTTTTCGCCAGCGGGGTCCCGGTGGCAGCTACCTTCTTGGTGATCAATGCCATTTTGCTGGTCTTTGGCATCAAGAACCTGGGCTTTGCGTTCGGAATAAAAACCATATATGGCGTCGTGGTGCTGTCTTTCTTTCTCGCCATCCTGCAGCCGCTTATCACCGAGCCGGTGGTTCCGGAACGGTTCATGGCAGCCATCATCGGCGGGATTTTGGGTGGTGCGAGCGTGGGACTGGTTTTCACGCAGGGCGGCAGCACCGGGGGTACCGACATCATTGCAATGATCATCAACAAATACCGCAATATCAGCCATGGCAGGCTGATCTTGCTGATGGACGTGGTGATTATCTCTTCGTCCTGGTTCCTGTTTCGCTCACTCGAGGTGATGGTCTATGGCTACGTGACCATGGCCGTGGGATCATATTCTATCGATATGCTGCTGATGGGGCACCGCAGAAGCGTTCAGCTGTTCATATTCTCCAAAAAGCCCGAGCTGATCGCACAGCGCATTGCCAATGACATCGGACGGGGCGTGACCCTGCTGCAGGGCAAGGGCTGGTACTCCAAGGAGGATGCCCAGGTACTGGTGGTGGTGGTAAGGCGGTATGAAACGTCTGCGGTATTCCGCGCCATCAAGGAGGTCGACCCGGAAGCATTTATGTCCGTGGCCAATGTGATGGGGGTATACGGACAGGGTTTTGATCCGATCAAGTACTGACGGACACGAAGCAATCCCTCATTTATTCGTATTTTTACTTTGAGAAACCAACAAACAATACAAACATAATGGGAAAAGTTTTAGGACAATTGGAGCCACAAAGGGTATGGGAATTATTTGAAGACATTTGCCAGGTGCCAAGACCCTCTAAGAAAGAGGAGAAAATACTGGCCTACCTATGCGATTTTGCAAAGAAGCGGTCCCTGACATACAGGCAGGACAAGCTTAAGAACCTGGTGATCGAAAAACCCGCCACCAAAGGGTACGAACACTTTCCCGCCGTGGTTCTGCAAAGCCATGTGGATATGGTCTGTGAAAAAAATTCGGGGGTGGAGCACAATTTCGATACAGATCCCATCCGGCCTTTGATTACGGATGGCTGGGTCAAAGCCGATGGGACCACCCTGGGTGCCGATGACGGCATCGGCATGGCGGTGCAGCTGGCCATCCTGGACTCCGATACCATTGAACATGGTCCAATAGAATGCCTGTTCACAGTGGATGAGGAAACGGGACTTACGGGGGCATTCGGACTCGAAAAGGATTTTCTGAATGGCCGCATCCTGCTCAACCTTGACTCAGAGGATGACGGGGAGTTGTTTATTGGCTGCGCCGGTGGCATTGATACCATGGTGACCTTCCCATACGAACAGGTCAGCGCCGAAGCCGACCATATTGCTTACCGCATCTCTGTCACGGGGCTGCTGGGCGGACATTCCGGAGACGACATCGATAAGGGGCGCGGAAACGCCAACAAGGTTTTGAACCGCCTGCTGTGGAACTTCGACAAGATGTACGAGGTGCGCCTGGCCGAGATCAAGGGGGGCAACCTGCGCAATGCCATTGCCAGGGAGGCCTTTGCCACGGTGACGGTGCCGCGCCGGTATAAAATGGACTTTCTGGACCTTTTCAAAACACTGTCTTCCCAGATCAGGGCCGAAATGAAGACCAATGAGCCGGATCTGAATATTTCCGTCGCAGAAGCGGTAATGCCGCAGTTTTTGGTGGACTATGGCACGCAATCCAACCTGCTGAATGCCCTGTACGCCTGTCCGCATGGCGTGATGGCCATGTCGCCTGATATAGTCGGACTTGTGGAGACCTCTACGAACCTGGCCTCGGTAGCGATGACGCCGAAGGAGATCATCATCGCTACCAGCCAGCGCAGCTCACTGGATTCCGGGAAAAGGGACGTGGCAGACATGGTGGCCAGTGTCTTCCTGCTGGCCGGGGCCAAGGTCCGCCATGGAGACGGCTATCCGGGATGGACACCCAATATGGACTCGAAGATTCTGGCCGTAATGAAAAAGGCCTATGCCGGTCTGTTCGGCGAAGAGCCAAAAGTGCTGGCCATTCATGCGGGATTGGAATGCGGACTGATCGGTGAAAAATATCCGGGGATGGATATGATCTCCTATGGTCCCACCATCAAGGGGGCGCATTCTCCAGATGAACGGATAGAGATCAGTACCGTTGAGAAATTCTGGGACCTGACCCTGGAGGTGCTGAAAAGGGTCGGAGATTAATTCACTCCTGGCTTAAGCTCCATCTGAAAGACAGTTGCCAGTTCTTGTCGTAAGGCTGTTTTCACCTCCTCCATGTCAAACTCCTTTTTCAGCTCGGCCTGCATCGAGGTGGCTTTTTTGTCGGTGAACCCGCAGGGGTTGATCAGCTCGAAATAGCTCAAGTCGCTGTTTACGTTAAAAGCGAATCCATGCATGGTCACCCACCGGCTGCTGCGTATGCCGATTGCACAGATCTTGCGGGCCTTGCCCGGTAAATCGGCATCCAGCCATACCCCCGAGGCCCCTTTCAGTCGTGCTCCCGTTAGACCATACTTTGCAATGGTGCGGATCACCGCTTCTTCCAGGTTTGCTACATAGAGGTGTATGTCCGGAGAAAAATTGTCCAGGTCCAGTATCGGATAGCCCACAATCTGTCCCGGGCCGTGGTAGGTGATATCGCCCCCGCGGTTGATCTTGTAAAAAGTGGCCTGCTTGTTCTGCAGCTGTACCATGTCTGCCAGCAGGTTGTTCTCTGAACCGTTCTTTCCCAGGGTATACACATGCGGGTGCTCGCAAAATAGCAGGTAGTTTTGGGTTGCTTCCTGCTGGTCTTCCGGCAGGTTGCGGTTCTTCATCTTGCGGTCAATGATCCCCTGGAACAAGTCCTCTTGCTGGTCCCAGGCCTCCTTGTAGTCAATGACGCCCATGTCCTGGAATCGTACGGTTCTGTTGGGTGCTGGCATGCTTGTTTTTTTTACAAAAATACATAATTGCGCCAAATCCGTAACTTTGTATCGTACAAGACATCCCCATCCGACGAAAACAATGAAAGAAAACATGCCTGTTGAAATCATGGCCCCGGTGGGTTCTTACGAGTCGCTATCAGCAGCTTTGCAAGCCGGCGCGGGCTCGGTCTACTTCGGGGTGGGCAAATTGAATATGCGGGCCCGGTCTTCGCAGAACTTCACCCATGATGACCTTGCAAATATTGTGGAGATATGCCGCAGGCAGGGTGTTCGTACGTACCTGACGCTCAATACCATCATTTATGATGAGGAGCTGGAGGAGGTGAGGCGAACAATAGATGCGGCAAAAGCGGCGGGAATTACAGCCATCATCGCTTCCGATATTTCGGTTATGGAATATGCCCGGGCAAAAGGGGTGGAAATTCACATTTCCACGCAATGCAACATCACCAACCTGGAAGCGGTCAGGTTCTATGCCCGCTATGCGGATGTGGTCGTGACGGCCCGTGAGCTTAGGCTGGATCAGGTCCACAGGATCGTGCAGGGGATCGAAAAGGAAAATATCTGTGGCCCCTCCGGAAAGCCCGTACAGGTCGAACTGTTTGTGCACGGGGCACTGTGCATGGCCGTGAGCGGGAAGTGCTACCTGAGCCTGGATACCATGAACCATTCTGCCAACCGGGGATCCTGCCTGCAGCTTTGCCGGCGGTCTTACCTGGTAACCGACAAGGAGGAAGGCTTTGAATATGAGGTGGACAACCAGTACATCATGTCGCCGAAGGACCTTTGTACGATTGGTTTCATCGACAAGATTATCGATGCGGGTGTGCGGGTGTTCAAGATCGAGGGGCGCGGTCGGGGACCCGAATATGTGAAGGCGGTAACCGCTTGCTACCGGGAGGCTGCCCTCGCGGTGGCGGATGGCAGCTTTTCAGCGGAAAAGGTGGAAGCCTGGACCGGGCGCCTGCGAAGTGTATTCAACAGGGGGTTCTGGGATGGCTATTACCTTGGCCGGACAATGGGGGAGTGGTCGGAACGGTATGGCTCCCAGGCCACCAGGAAGAAACAATACATCGGAAAGGTGACCAATTACTTTTCCAGATTGCAGGTGGCCGAGGTAAAAATGGAATCGCATGCCCTGCAGCTTGACGAGGCGGTCCTGGTCACGGGTCCGACTACGGGCGTGCTGGAATTCAATGCCTCAGAAATCAGGGTAGAGGAAAATCCGGTGACTGTCACCCGCAAGGGGGAATACTGCTCCATCCCCGTCCCCGAAGTCGTCAGGAGGGGGGACAAGGTGTTCCGGGTATTTGAGGTGAAGGAGAAGTTCTGATTCCTTCAGGAAGGTCTAATCCCCTCAGGAAGTTCTGATTCCCTCAGGAAAAAAATTAAAGAGGCTGCCCCGGGTTTTGGGACAGCCTCTTCGCATTTTTTTCAAAGCATTATTTCCGGGCTTACTGCGCAGTCAATTTATAGGTCATGTTCGAAAGGTTCACCTCGATCAGGTAGGAACCGGTATTTGGCGGAGCAGGAATGTCCGGCGGGTCGGGCACGCTTTCCGTTTCACGGAAAACCAGATTGCCTGATTCCCAGGTGCCGTCCTCATCCCTTCCGTATTGCGGGGCCCATTGTCCGGATACCTCGAAGAACTTGAAGGCCTCTCCGGCTGTCAGGGTGGTAACGATGCTGAACTTCCCGGGTGCTTCCCTGGTCATGGGCAGTCCAGCGGCATTGTCCCATCCTGCAGTGGTGGCGCTTCCAAGCACGTACAAAACTTCGGTTGCTTTCTTGATCGAGTAGGTCAGGTTGGCCGTGTCAGCCACCACGCGGTAGTCCCCGACCGCCAGGTCGGTGATTAGGATCGGGTTGGGGTCAGGCACGTCTTCGGTGGGACGATAAGCCAAGAGTCCCTCAGCTGATGTGCCGCCGGGCTGTGCACCCCATTGCGGTGCCCACTGGCCCAATACAGAAAGGAACTTTACCATATCTCCGTCTGCACGCAACCGGGCCACCAGGGCGAACTTGCCCTCTTCCATTGGGTACATCTCGAGGGCCGCCGTGTTGTCCCATCCGGCCGCCGTTCCGTTCCCAATCATGTATATCGGCTTGACATACACAAAGTCCTCATAGGGGGAAAATCCAAGCGTGACCGCAGAGGAATAGGCATAGGTATGGTCGGATGCGCGGGAAAGGTAAGAGTAGACGCGGTAGACCAGCTGCACCTCTTCACCGGCAGCGACATCCATGTTCAGCAGCCTTTGGTTCACCGAACCAATGGTGGTCTCGTATGAAGTGCCGGAAGTGTTGGCCAGGTCGACCGGGTTGGCAAAATTGTTGCCTGCACGGTCCATCTGCAGCAGGTACCTGACATCAGCCAAATTAGCCAGTCCGTAAGATGCAGGGGACCATTCGATGACCAGCGGCTCATCTTCCATCTCCTGGGAGAGGACCACATAGGTCCCGTCAGTAGGAGAGATGATCTGGGGCGCCACGGTCTGGGACATGTCCAGCACCGGGTTATCTATTTCCTCGCAGGACTGCAGGAGGCTTGCCCCAAAGAATACGGCGAGGATGATTGCAAATTTTTTCATATGTCGCATGGTTTTATTTTAGTAACCTGGGTTTTGTGTCAGATTGGGGTTGGCAGTGACATCTGATGCCGGAAGCGGAAACAGGTTGTACCGCTGATTGGTTTCCAGTCCGTCTCTCGAGTTCCCCTTCCAGGGCCATACATAGCCCGTATTGCCTGCAAACTTGCCGAAGCGGATCAGGTCGGTGCGGCGATGCGCCTCCCAGAAGAGTTCCCTGGCACGTTCATCCAGAATGAAATCCAGTGTCAGCTGACCAGCGGTGATGTTCCCGGAGGAATTTCCAAAAGCCCTTTCGCGGATCTGGTTGACATACTGCAGGGCCTGACCTGCATCCCCGCCGGTACCGCCACGCAACACGGCTTCTGCATACATCAGGTACACATCCGCCAGGCGGAACATCGGGAAGTCTGTATCCGGGAAAGCCAGGTTGCTGCCCACGTTTCCGTCGCGGGTGATGTTGGTGAACTTGGTGGAGGCATAGCCATGGGTGAATTCCGACAGGTCCTCGATCTCCAGTTCCTGACCCTCGGTAAAGAAGAGCGCCCTGGGGTCTCCAGAAGGATAGAGGTTGACCACGCTCTTGGTGGTGCGCAATCCGCCCCATCCCCCGTCCACTCCGTAGGTGGCCGCATTCATGGCCCCGCCGATCTGGGCGTGGATGATAAAGCTGGTCCCCCCGTAGGTCTGGGTGTTGATCCCGTGGTAAGGGATGCGGAAGATGATCTCATCGGTGCTCAGGTGGTTGTCGGCATTGAACAGGTGCCTGAACATTGGCTGCAGCGTGAAACCCGCATTGATGATCAGGTTGCAGTAAGTGACGGTCTCGGTATACTTTGGCTGCCCGGTATACACTTCTGCATTCAGGTAAAGCTTGGCCAGCAGCATCCAGGCAGCGGCCCGGTCTGCACGTCCATAGTGGTTGGCGGCACGGGGCTCGGCCAGCATCGGGATGATCTCCAACAGCTCAGACTCTATATAGTTGAACAGGCTGGTGCGGTCGGTCTGTTCGGGAAGGAAGGCCCCGATGGGATCCTGCTCTGTTACAAAGGGCACGTTCCCGAAAATATCCAGCGCATGCCAGTAGCTCAGGGCCCTCAGAAAACGGGCCTCTGCCCGGTACATCTCCACTTCCTGACGGAGCTGTCCCGTTACCCCGCGGTCGTCCAGCACATTGCCTGCCGTCTGGCGGATGTACTCATTGGCCAGCGAAATCTGGTAGAATATTCGATAATACATGGCGGCGACGAACACATCGGTCGTGGACCATGACTGGTATACGAAGTCCTTGACGGTCTGGTCGTCCCATCCGATCACGGCCTCATCTGTGGAAAGGGTCTGGTGGTACCAGAATCCGCGCAGGTACTGACCGAAACCTTCGTCGATGCCGCTGATGTCGCCCATTCCTGCAGGGCCTTCCTGCCCAGAAACGGCAAGTCCGGCATACACCTTGGCAAGGATCTGCTGGTAAGCGGCGGGATCGTTAAATACATCTGCAGCGGTTACCTCGCTGTCATCCAGCGGGACCGTGTCAAGGTCCTTCAGACAGGAAGAAAACGCAAAGAGGAACCCTGCAAATAAAATGGATAATATGGCTGTTTTTTTCATAATTGTTCTCTTTAAAATTTTCTAAAACTGGAGGTTAACGCTAAGTACGAAATTCCTCGGACGGGGATAGATGTTGTTGTCGATCCCGCTGCCTACTTCCGGGTCCATTCCTTCGTATTTGGTCAGCACAAAAGCATTCTGGACCACGCCTGAAACAAACAAATTGGTCCCGGCACCCAACACGTTCTGGAAGTTGTATCCCAGAGAAATGTGGTCCATTTTAAAGAATGAGCCGTCCTGGATAAAGAAATCAGACAGGTACTGGGCGTTGTTGAACCCAATGGAAAGCGCGTCCCGGGTGATGTTGCTGAGGTAAGGACCTTCCGGACGGTGCAGCCTGCTGAGTTCCCCATTCATGGAACTGACGTTGTTGTAAACATAGTTCCCGATATTGGCCCGGCCCGCAAACGACAGGTTCCAGTTCTTGTATTCCATATCGGAAGTGATCCCGAAATAATAGGTCGGCGCTGGCCTTTTCAGACGGTAGAGGTCTGCCTCCGTGATCTCCCCATCTCCGTTGCGGTCCACATACAGTCCCTCGATCGGGTTCCCATCCGTATCGTAAACCTGCTGCCACACAAAGAAGGAATAAGGGGCATGGCCCACACTGTGGATTTGAATATTGTTACCCACACCTCCGGAGATTCCGCCAGTCTGCACGCCCAAATAAGTGGGGTCCTCCACAGCGGTAAGCTGGGTAATCTTGGAATCGTTCCAGGTAGCATTGAATCCGAACAACCAGGTAAAGTCTCTGGTGACCACCGGTCGTGTAAAGATGGAGAATTCCACCCCTTTGTTTTCCATGTTCCCGATATTGGTCAGGATGAAGTTGGTCAGGTTTGTACCTGCAGGTACCGGGATGAAGTTGATCAGGTCACGGGTTTCGCGCAGATAGAAATCAATGGTACCGTAATACCTGTCACGAGCGATCCCGTAATCCAGTCCAATATTAAAGGTCGTGGTCTCCTCCCATTTCAGGTTGGCATCATACCCTTCGGGCCGCCAGGTGCGAATAAAGTTGCCCGGTTGTCCCCATTGGTAGAATGCACCCTGGCGACTTTGGGTGTAACGGGCCAGGTAAGGGTATTCACCCTGCCCGATATTCTCCTGCCCGGTGATTCCGTATCCCACCCTGAGCTTGAGCTCGGAGAACAGGTCGGTATCTGCCATGAAAGGCTCTTCGGTGATTTTCCAGGCGAATGCCGCAGAAGGGAACAATCCCCAACGGGTGTCTGGCGAGAACCTGGAGGAACCGTCGTTACGCAGCGTGAAAGTCAGCAGGTAGCGATCCAGCACCGAATAGTTCAAACGTCCGAAAAAGGAGATCAGGTAGGACTCCGATTCAT
>SLNU01000331.1 GCA_007132865.1 Bacteroidales bacterium
CCCTTGGCAATCATGCGGCTGATGGGTGACTGGTTGTTGCGGCAGAGGGACTTCGCAGAATCAATACGTCCGTCATGAATAAAGTCACGGATATTGTTCATAAAATTCGTTTCCTCCTTAGAGGCACGGCTGATGGCCAGATACCTTTCAATGAAGATATAAATGGCCACGATAGACAGGATCACCAGTGGGATCATCACCAGTCCCCCTTTCAGAGCCAGGCTCCAGATGGTAAGGGTCTCATGGGTCTGCATCATGGGGTCATATGCAAGGGTATCACCAAGTTGCACCTCGGCACCCATTTGTTGAACCTGAAGGAAAATTGCATTTACCATTGATAGATAGTTACGGTTTGTAATATAACTGTGTGCAAGCGCTTTTATTATACTGCCCACAAAAATAATCAAGTTTTAGAAATCGCGAACAGCCTGCTATTCGGATTGTTTGGATGCTTCGTTCTCCATGTAGATGCTCCTCGACGGGAAAGCAAAACTTGCCCCGTGTTTGTGGACGATTTCCATAATCTTGTAATTGATCTCCTGTTTGACATCCAAATAGGTCGACCAGTCCATCGTATCCACAAAGTACATCACCATGATGTCCAGGCTGCTGTCTCCGAAATTTTTAAACCTTACCAGTCCGTCCTGGTTCGTGTTCGGGTGGGCATCGACAAAGCCCTGGATATCCCTGACGATGGCCTTAATCTGCTCAATAGATGTCGAGTAGGTTAGTCCGACACTAAAGTTCGCCCGTCTGAAGGTGCGAAGAGAAAGGTTATCCAGTTCACTGTCTACCATTTTCTTGTTCGGCAGGGTCACATAGCTCTTTTCCAGGGTACGGATGCGGGTGCTTCTGAACCCCACCCTTTCAATGACGCCAGTTATTCCTGATACAGTAACCATATCACCGACCACAAATGGCTTGTCCAGAAATATGGTAATGGAACCAAACAAGTTCTCCAGGCTCTCCTTGGCAGCCAGCGCAACCGCCAGTCCGCCGATCCCCAAGCCAGCAACCAGAGTCCCCACATTCACTCCGAAAACCGACCCCAGGATGATGAATATCCCAAAAATCACCACCATGAGTTTTATGCTGTCAACAAAGAAGGGCACTACCTGTACGGCGAATTTGTCTTCGGTAGAGGTGGCACGGTCTAACATAATCAATTTCAAAAATTCGGCAAAGCGGATGCCCACCCAGATTAACCCGCCATACAGCAGCACGACAAACCCCCTGTACAATGCCATGTTGACACCAAAGCGATCCCTTGGAGCCATCTCCCACTCAGGAGGAAACTGCAGTTGGGAAAACGCGATCAGCAGGAACACCAGCATCAAAGTGAAACTGACAGGCCGGTGCAGTAAGGCATGGAATTCATTGACCGGAATATTGCGTGCCCTGCGTCGGATCAGCTGAAACAGCAGGAAGCTGGAAAAGCGTGAAAGAATGCTTTTTAGAAGCAATCCGGCCAACAGAATCAGCACGAACAGGCCATATTGCCAAAGGGTATTCCCAAAATAAACCTGGTCCAGGACCTCACTGAAATTTTCCATGGGGTTGGCTATAATTAAATAATCCACACGCAAATTTATTCATTTTCATGTGCAATTAATACAACTTCGTCCTGTTAAAAGACCCTAATTTTTACTAACTTTGCATTCCGTAAAAACTCGCTTAAAAATACCGAACCCAATTCAATAATAAAAATTTAACAAGATCAAGATGACAAAAATAAAAACAGCAATCAACGGATTTGGACGCATTGGAAGGCTCACGCTTAAGGCAGCCCTCTCCAAGGACAATATTGAGATCGTCGCCGTAAACGATTTGACCGACAGTGCCACCCTGGCACACCTTTTAAAATATGATTCCGTGCATGGAAAATTTCCCGGCAGCGTAACCGCTGAAGGCGAGTACCTGGTAGTAAACGGCAAGAAGATCCGGGTATATTCTGAGAGGGATCCCGCCAACCTGCCATGGAAAGAACTCGGCATCGACGTGGTGGTTGAAGCCACCGGAGTCTTCCGTGACCGCGAAAAAATCGGCAAGCATTTGCAGGCCGGTGCCCGCAAGGTGATTCTCTGTGTGCCCTCGAAATCGGCTTCCGACGTGGATGCCACCGTGGTTTTGGGCGTGAATGACGCCGACCTGAAGCCCGAGCAGGAGATCTTCTCGAATGCTTCCTGCACCACCAACTGCCTCGCACCTGTTGCAAAGGTCCTCAACGACAAGTTCGGCATTCGCCGTGGTCTGATGAACACCATTCACTCCTACACCAATGACCAGATCATTCTGGATGCTCCCCATAAAGACCTGCGGCGTGCCCGTGCCGCTGCCATGTCGATCATCCCCACCACCACCGGGGCGGCCAAGGCAGTCGCACTCGTGATCCCGGAACTGAAAGGGAAGTTGGATGGATTCGCGATGCGCGTCCCCACCCCCGACGGATCCGTGGTGGACCTGACCGTGGAACTGGAACGCGATGTCACCCGCGAGGAGGTCAACCAGGCGATGAAAGAAGCCGCAGCGGGTCCGATGAAAGGCATACTGGAATATTGTGATGAGCCCATTGTATCTGTCGACGTGATCGGCAACACCCATTCCTCCATTTTTGATTCCCTGATGACCCAGGTGATCGATGGAAACTTCGTCAAGATACTGTCCTGGTACGACAACGAGTTCGGCTATGCCAGCAGGGTAGTCGATCTGATCGAAAAAGTCGCATAACGGGCAAGAGCAACATACAAAAAAAGGGCTGACTCAAAGCATCGCCGCGAGTCGGCCCTTTTTTATTGGGTGGGGTGTTCCGGAAAGAACTTTAACTCCATCTTCCCCTCTCCGAACACCGCATAGGAAAAATGGGAAACCCAGTCGCCGGTGTTGAGATACCGGCTTCCGGGACCCACTTCCACATCCAGGGGCAGGTGACGGTGACCGAAAACGAAGTAGTCTACTTCCTTTTTCTCCAGGACCTGCCGGCAGTAAGCCTCGAGAAACTCCTTATCGGCGCCCAGGTAGTGTTCATCGGTCTTTCCATTGGCTGCCCTGCTTTTCCTTGAGAGGTACGATGCCAGCCGGATTCCCG
>SLNU01000273.1 GCA_007132865.1 Bacteroidales bacterium
ATATTTACCTGCCGGCTTTGCCAGCGCCTGTTCTCGTTTATCCACCCGGGTACGGGAATCCGGCTGGCATCGTACCTCTCAAGGAAAAGCAGGGCAGCCAATGGAAAGACCGATGAACACTTTCTGGGGGCCGATAAGGAGTTCCTCGTGGCTTACTGCCGGCAGGTCCTGGAGAAAAAGGAAGTGGACTATTTCGTTTTCGGCCACCGTCACCTGCCCCTGGATATGGAAGTGGGTCCCGGAAGCCGGTATATCAATACCGGCGACTGGGTTTCCCATTTTTCCTATGCGGTGTTCGGGGAGGGGAAGATGCAGCTGAAGTACTTTCCCTGTTAAGCAACTTTTTCGATCAGGTCCACTACCCTGCTGGCATAACCGTATTCGTTGTCGTACCAGGACAATACCTTGACAAAGTTCCCACCAATCACCTGGGTCATCAGGGAATCAAATACGGAGGAATGGGTGTTGCCGATCACGTCGACAGATACGATGGGCTCATCACAATATTCCAGAATGCCTTTCATCGGACCCGCTGCGGCCTCTTTCATCGCCTGGTTGACGTCTTCGCGGGTGACATCGCGTTCCAGCTCTACGGTCAGGTCCACCACGGATCCGTCGGGGGTGGGGACGCGCATCGCGAATCCATCCATCTTCCCTTTGAGTTCCGGGATCACCAGTCCGACTGCCTTGGCCGCTCCGGTGGTGGTGGGGATGATCGACATGGCAGCGGCACGGGCACGCCGCAGGTCTTTATGGGGGGCATCCAGGATGATCTGGTCGTTGGTGTAAGAGTGAATGGTGTTCATCAGACCACGACGGATGCCGAACTTGTCGTTGAGTACCTTGGCAACAGGTGCCAGGCAGTTGGTGGTGCAGGAAGCATTGGAGAAAATCTCCTGGTCTGGCTTCAGGTCCCCGTCATTCACGCCAAGAACCACAGTGGCGTCCACGTCGGAGGCCGATTTCGAGGGCACACAAAGAATCACCTTGCGGGCGCCGGCCTGCAAATGCTTGCCGATCTTTTCGCGGTCACGGAAAACCCCGGTGGCTTCCACCACCACGTCGATGCCGAGCTCTTTCCATGGCAGGTTGGCGGGATCCCTCTCAGAATATACCCGGATCTTCTTGCCGTTTACCACCAGGTACTCGCCTTCAGCGGTTACGCTGCCGGGAAATTTTCCATGCACGGAGTCGTATTTTAAAAGGTGTGCCAGAGTGGCACTGTCGGTCAAATCGTTTACGGCGACGATCTCAATATTGTCCCTGGAGAGGGCTGCCTTAAGCGTGAGCCTTCCAATGCGTCCAAATCCGTTGATTGCTGTTTTTATCTTTGTCATCTTGATCTTGTTAAATTTTTATTATTGAATTGGGTTCAGTTTATTTAAGCGACTTTTTTACGGAATGCGAAGTTAATAAAAATACAGGTTTTTTTACAGGGTGAAGGGGTATAAATTGCATTTGAAAATGAATAAATTTGCGTGAAGATTTATAATCTACCTGAACCCATGGAAAATATCAGAGAGGTCCTGGACCTGGTTTATTTTGGGAATACCTTTTGGCAATATGGCTTGTTCGTGCTGATTCTGTTGGCCGGATTGCTGCTGAAACGCTTTTTGTCACGCATTTCCAGCTTCCTTTTGTTTCAGCTGATCAGACACAGGGCACGCAATATTCCGGTGAATGAATTCCATGCCTTGCTGTATCGGCCTGTCAGCTTTACCCTGATGCTGGTGTTCCTGCTGATCGCGTTCTCCCAACTGCAGTTTCCCCCTGAGTGGGAGATGGCCCCCAGGGATCGCTTTGGGGTCAACATGGCATTGTACAGGGGGTTTGTCGTACTGCTGTACAGTGGGTTAATCTGGGTGGGTATCCGGTTTGCCGAATTTCTGAAATTGATTATGTTAGACCGTGCCACCTCCACCGAAGACAAATTTGCGGAGCAGGTGGTGCCTTTCTTTGTAGACAGCATCAAGCTCATGGTGGTGATCTTCGGGGTGTTCATCATTCTGGGGTCGGTATTCGGAGTGAATGTGGGGACTTTGGTTGCGGGTTTGGGGATTGGCGGACTGGCGGTTGCGCTGGCTGCCAAGGAGAGTCTGGAAAACTTGTTCGGATCCATTACCATATTTCTGGACAAGCCCTTTGTGGTCGGTGATATGGTTACTGTATCAGGAATAACCGGTGTCATTGAAAGGGTGGGCTTCAGAAGCACGCGTATCCGTACCCTGGAAAAGAGCTATGTGACCCTGCCGAATAAGAAAATGGTAGACAGTGAACTGGACAACCTTTCTCTTCGCACCTTCAGACGGGCGAACTTTAGTGTCGGACTAACCTACTCGACTTCTATTGAACAGATAAAGGCTGTGGTGAAGGACATACAGGAAGTTGTTGATGCCCATCCGAATACGAACCAGGACGGACGGGTGAGGTTCAAGAACTTTGGGGACAGCAGCCTGGACATCATGGTGATGTACTTTGTGGATACGATGGACTGGTCAACCTATTTGGATGTAAAACAGGAGATCAACTACAAGATTATGGAAATCGTCCACAAACACGGGGCAAGCTTTGCTTTCCCGTCGAGGAGCATCTACATGGAAAACAAAGGTTCCGGACAATCCGGATAGCAGGCAAAGCAGGAATCCCAAAACTTCATTATTTTTGCGGGAAGCATAATAAAAGCGCTTGCATACAGTTATATTACAAACCGTAACTATCTATCAATGGTAAATGCAATTTTCCTTCAGGTTCAACAAATGGGTGCCGAGGTGCAACTGGGTGACACCCTTGCATATGACCCCATGATGCAGACCCATGAGACCCTTACCATCTGGAGCCTGGCCCTGAAAGGGGGACTGGTGATGATCCCCCTGGTGATCCTGTCCATCGTGGCCATTTATATCTTTATTGAAAGGTATCTGGCCATCAGCCGTGCCTCTCAGGAGGAAACGAATTTTATGAACAATATCCGTGACTTTATTCATGACGGACGTATTGATTCTGCGAAGTCCCTCTGCCGCAACAACCAGTCACCCATCAGCCGCATGATTGCCAAGGGAAT
>SLNU01000245.1 GCA_007132865.1 Bacteroidales bacterium
ATGGGATGTGGAAGGGAAACGATACTATGACTTCCTTTCCGCTTATTCTGCGGTTAACCAGGGCCACTGCCATCCGAAGATTGTGGATGCGCTCATTGAGCAGTCCAGAACCCTTGCCCTTACTTCCAGGGCATTCCACAACGATGTATTGGGCATCTATGAGAAGTTCATCACAGAATTCTTTGGCTATGACAAGGTTTTGCCTATGAATACAGGTGTTGAGGCTGTGGAAACGGCCATCAAGCTTTGCCGCAAATGGGCGTACCAGAAAAAAGGCGTTCCGAAAGACCAGGCAAAGATCGTCGTATGTGAAAACAACTTCCATGGCCGCACCACGACCGTCGTTTCGTTTTCAAGCGACCCGGATGGTTATGGGGACTATGGTCCATTTACCCCGGGATTTGTCCGCATTCCCTACAATGATGTGGATGCCCTGGCTGAGGCACTGAAGGATCCCAATGTCGCAGGATTCCTGTTCGAACCCATACAGGGCGAGGCTGGCGTTTTCGTACCTGACGAAGGATACCTGACAAAATGCTTCGAGCTTTGCAAAAAACACAACGTACTCTTTATTGCCGATGAGGTGCAGACCGGCATTGCCCGTACGGGAAAAATGCTGGCCTGTGACCACGAAAACATCAAGCCGGACGTGCTGATTCTCGGGAAAGCCATCAGTGGCGGCATCTACCCAGTCTCTGCCGTACTGGCCGATGACCATGTGATGATGGTAATCCGGCCCGGACAGCATGGGTCCACCTTCGGTGGCAACCCTGTGGGCGCGAAA
The DNA here is from genome assembly GCA_007132865.1 of Bacteroidales bacterium. The sequence continues at coordinate 785 of SLNU01000245.1, forward strand.
GTGGCCATGGCCGCTTTGGAAGTGGTGCGGGATGAGAAGCTTGCAGAAAAAGCAGAGCGGCTGGGTGAGTTACTCAGAAAAGAGTTGCGGGCCATTCAGTCGGATATGATCTCATTGGTGCGCGGAAAAGGCCTGTTGAATGCCATAGTCATCAAACCCAAGAACGGCAAGAAAGCCTGGGATGTTTGTCTGAAGATGGCCGAGAACGGACTCCTTGCCAAACCGACACATGGGGACATCATCCGATTTGCCCCCCCGCTGATTATTACCGAAGAGCAGCTGCTTGAATGCGTTGAAATCATCCGCAAATCGGTACTTGCATTTGAATAATGGTCTGCCTGATTACATAAAAAAACCGGGGCGGTTCGCCCCGGTTTTTTTTTGCTGACCGCCAACAATTTTCAGGCCGTTCCCGGTTTCTAATCCCCCCAGAAAAGGTCTGAGGCGATGCGGTCGGCAAACAGCATTCCCTTTGGCGTCAGCACCAGGTGTCCTCCGGTTTCTTCCATCCAACCGCTACGTATATGCCTGGCAGACTGTTCGACCAGTATTTCCAACCGGGCAGGACCCCAGTCATTTTCTACCTTGTCCAATGCACACCCCCACATGGTCCTGAGCGAGGTCATTACGTACTCATCAAACTGCTGGGAAGTGGTCAGAATCTCCGTCTCACATGGCAGCACTCCCTGACTGACCGAGGCAATGTACTGTCCCGTATTGGATACATTCCACCATCGCTGCCCCGGCCGGAAGCTATGGGCAGATGGGCCCAGTCCGAGGTAGGACTTCCCCGTCCAATAGGACAGGTTGTGCCTGGAAAATTGGCCGGGCCTGGCAAAGTTTGATACCTCGTAATGGGCATAACCCGCACGGTCCATCACCTCCACCATGAGCTCAAACTGGCGAGCCGTGCGCTCCTCCTCCACAGGAGGCATCTGCCCGCGCCGGATTTTAACCGCCAGCGGTGTTTTGGGCTCCACGGTCAAGGCATACGCAGACAAATGGGGTACCTGGTAATCTATGACCTTTTTCAGGTTGTTTTTCCATACATGGTCATCCATGGTCGGGGTGCCGAATATCAGGTCCACGGTCAGGTTTCCAAAGCCTGCAGCCAATGCATTGTCAATGGCGTGTACGGCCTGTGCAGGATCATGGATGCGGTTCATGTATGCCAGGTCGGATGCGTGGAAGGATTGTATCCCGATGCTAAGGCGGTTCACCGGGCTTTGCTTCAGCGCCTGAAGCTTTTCCCTGTCCAGATCGTCGGGATTGGCCTCGAGGGTGATCTCACTTTGTGGACCGAATGAAAAATATTCCGACAACTTTTCAAACACCATGTCCAACGCCCCCACCTCAAGGATAGATGGGGTTCCGCCACCGAAATACAGGCTGTCCAGATTTTGTTTCCCACCGGAAGGCTCCCCGAAAAAGTTCCGTTGCATGTCAATCTCCCTTAGCAGGCATTCCAGGTAACGGTCGGTCTGCTTCCGGGAGACCGAGAAGTGGAAGTTACAATAATGGCATGCCTGCCTGCAGAATGGGACGTGTATGTAGATTCCGGCCATTGGCTAAAATTATTGTTAAAAGTAATCAAAATAGGTTTTTTTTCTATATTTGATGGCCAACCAAATGCCCCGCCATGATCATAACCGAATCGCACGGCATCACCCTTTATTCCTTTCATGTCTTATCCACCATCGTCGGACTTAAGCACTTTGTTTCCACGCGCCACAACGGCATCAGCGAAAACAATTTTTCAAGCCTGAATCTGGGCTTCCATGTCGGCGACAACAACTTCAACGTGCTTCGTAACCGCAAGCTACTGTCAGTGGCCACTGGCATTGATATTTACCGCTTCACCTGTGCCAACCAGTGCCATAGCGGAAATGTGGTCATTGTGGACGATGCCTCCAGGGGGAAGGGATCCGTGGACAAGGAAAATGCCATCCCGAATGCCGATGGGATGATCACGAACGTGGAAAAGATTTGCCTGGGGGTGCAGGTGGCTGATTGTGTACCCATCCTGCTTTATGACCCGGTGGAAAGGGTCATCGCCGCGCTGCATTCCGGATGGAAAGGCGCACTTAAAAAGATCGCGCCCCATGCCGTGGAGAAAATGATCCAGCATTACGGCTGCAAAACCGGAAATATCCTGGCCGCGCTGGGCCCCTCCAACGGACCGTGCTGCTATGAGGTAGGTCCCGATGTGGTCCACGAGGCAGAACTTGCACTTGGCAATACAGCCGGCATTGTCAAACCATCCCCAAAGGCAGGAAAATATATTTTTGATCAATGGCAGGCAAACAAAAGGCAATTGCTTGAAATGGGACTGAAGGAGTCAAATATCGAAACGGCCGAAGTCTGCACCCAATGCCACAGCGACACCTTTTTCTCTTCCAGGGCGGATGCCGGGGTAACGGGCCGCTTCGTAGCCGGCATCATGCTGGAAAAATAATTGATCGAACCGCTATTTCTAACAACCTAATTTATTTTCTTATGGAAGAAACCAACAACCAGATCAAGGGCCTGCCCGAAAATGCTTACCGGGAACTGAATGAGGGGGAAGAATACATACCCGTGATGGTACCTGGAAAAATCTATCCCGAGGTTACTTTTCGATCTGTTTCGCTGGGTTTGCTAATGGCGGTAATTTTCTCCGCAGCCGCAGCCTACCTTGGCCTGAAAATCGGACAAGTATTCGAGGCAGCCATCCCGATTGCCATTATTGCTGTCGGACTTTCATCCATAACCAAGCGAAAGAATGCGCTTGGAGAAAATGTGATCATACAATCAATCGGGGCAAGCTCCGGCGTGATTGTGGCCGGTGCCATCTTTACGCTGCCCGCATTGTACATCCTCAACCTGGAAGCACATTTTTACCAGGTTTTCTTTTCTTCCATGCTCGGCGGATTCCTGGGCATACTGTTCCTGATCCCGTTCAGGAAATACTTTGTCGCGGAAATGCACGGCAGGTTCCCCTTCCCGGAAGCAACCGCCACCACGGAGGTTCTGGTGTCAGGCGAAAGGGGCGGCAGCCAGGCCAAGGTGCTGTTGTTCAGCGGTCTTGTTGGCGGGATATACGACTTTGTAATCGCCACTTTCGGATGGTGGAACGAGGTATTTGAGACCCGGGTAATCCCCTATGGGGAGTTTCTTGCAGACCAGGCCAAGCTCGTATTCAAATTGAATTTGGGTGCGGCGATTGTCGGATTGGGGTATATTATCGGACTGAAGTATGCGGTGATTATCTGTGCCGGGTCTTTTGTCGGATGGTTTGTTATCATCCCGATGATCGCCCATGCTGGCGCGGCATTCGGAGGGGAAGCCAACACAATTGCCGGAATGGCCCCGGAGGTAATCTTCCGCGACTATGTCCGGATGATCGGCATCGGCGGCATCGCCATGGCCGGCCTCATCGGCATCATTCGCTCCTCGAAGATCATCCGCACAGCCGTGAACATGGCAGTCAAAGAGACATTCAGCAAACAGACAAATGCAGACAGCAATATACGCACCAGGCGGGACCTTCCCATGAGCCTGATACTGGGGGGTACAGTCGTAACTGCCCTGCTGATCCTGATCTTTTTTCATTTCGGGGTTGTGCAGAACCTTACACATGCGCTCATCGGACTGTTGATCGTGATGGTTGTCTCCTTTTTGTTCACTACGGTGGCAGCCAACGCCATCGCCATCGTAGGCACCAATCCGGTATCGGGCATGACACTGATGACGCTCATATTGACTTCGCTGATCTTGACTTCCGTCGGATTGTCGGGCACTTCGGGCATGGTCGCTGCCCTGATCATCGGCGGGGTGGTCTGCACTGCATTGGCAATGGCAGGCGGGTTCATAAATGACCTGAAGATCGGTTACTGGTTGGGATCCTCCCCCTATAAACAGCAAAGCTGGAAATTTCTTGGCACCATTGTTTCGGCAGCCACTGTCGGCGGTGTGATCATCATTCTGAACCAGACTTACGGGTTTACCGGACCGGATGCCATGGTTGCCCCACAGGCGAACGCAATGGCCGCGGTGATTGAACCCATGATGACAGGCGGATCAGCACCCTGGCTGCTTTACGGCGCAGGGGCTTTCCTGTCACTCATCCTGACCATGATGGGTGTACCCGCCCTGGCCTTTGCATTGGGGATGTTCATCCCGTTGGACCTGAACACCCCGCTACTGGTCGGTGGCATTATATCCTACTATGTCATGAACCGAAGCACAGACGCCCTGCTCAACAACAAGCGCCGTGAAAGGGGAACCCTTATCGCCAGCGGGTTCATTGCCGGAGGTGCACTCATGGGCGTGTTTAGTGCGCTGCTGAAGTTCGGCGGACTCAATCTGGAGGCCAACCGCTGGCTTGCACATCCCGGATCGCAATGGCTGGGATTGCTTATGTTTGCATTGCTTTGCGCTTATTTGTACCGAAATGCACTGAAGGCCAATACCACAGATTAAGAATCTCAGAAATAAACCCCTTAATGCAAGCAAAAATGAAAGAAAAAATCCTGAAGCGATTTCTCCGCTATATTGCCATTGACACCCAGAGTGATCCGGCATCCGACACCTTTCCCAGCACCGCCAAACAGCTTGACCTGTCAAGAATGCTGGTGGATGAGCTGCTGGAACTCGGACTGAAGGATGCGGCCATTGATGCACACGGATATGTGACCGCCACCCTCCCGGCCAACACGGAAAGGGACATTCCGGTCATCGGATTGGTGGCCCATGTGGATACCAGTCCGGATATGAGCGGGGCCAACATCAAACCGCAGATCATTGAGCAATATGACGGCAAGGATGTGCTTTTAAACAAGGAAAAGGATATGTACCTCAGGCTTGGGGATTTTCCGATGCTGGCCAAATATGCAGGGCAAACCCTGATTACCACTGACGGCACTACGCTGCTGGGGGCCGATGACAAGGCAGGCATTGCCGAGATCATGACCGCGGTTGAGCACCTGGTCCAGAACCCGGATACCAAACATGGCACCATCAAAATAGGGTTTACGCCTGATGAGGAGATCGGCAAGGGCGTGGACCGCTTCGATGTGCAGAAGTTCGGGGCCAAATATGCCTATACCCTTGACGGCAGCGAGGTTGGTGAACTTCAGTTCGAAAACTTCAATGCCGCATACGCAAAGGTTAATATCCAGGGGCGGAACGTACACCCGGGAGATGCCAAGCACAAGATGATCAACGCCCTGATCATCGGTATGGAGTTTAATGACCTGCTACCCGTATTCGACCGTCCTGAGTATACAGAAGGGTATGAGGGCTTTTACCATGTAATGAAATTCGACGGCACAGTGGAGGAAGCGAGCCTGCAGTACATCATTCGCGACCACGACCGGCAGAAGTTCGAGCACAAAAAGGCTTTCATTTTGGATACGGCAGACTTCCTGAACAAAAAGTATGGGGAAGGAACGGTCAAAATTGAGATGAAGGACCAGTATTTTAATATGCGGGAAATGGTTGAACCAGTATACCATACAGTGGATATTGCCGAACAGGCCATGAAGGAGCTGGGGATTCAGCCGATCATCCGTCCGATACGCGGTGGAACAGACGGTTCAAAACTATCCTATATGGGCCTTCCCTGTCCGAACATTTTTGCCGGGGGACATAATTTCCATGGGAAATATGAGTACATCACGCTGGAAAGCATGGAAAAGGCCACACAGGTTATCCTGAAGATGATCGATTTATATTACCGGCAGGCGGAATAAAGCATATACGGGCGCCTTGCGCGCGCAATATATTCGCGGGAACTGTAGATTTACAGGGAGCTGAGCAGGCGGACCAGGTCCACCACCCTGCTGGAGTATGCATATTCATTGTCATACCAGGCCATGACCTGTACGAAGTTTCCCCCGAGAACGCGGGTGCTGAGGGCATCAAAAACAGCAGAGTGGGGGTTACCGACGATATCCTTCGACACCAGTGGGTCGGTGCAGTATTCCAGAATGCCCTTCATCTGTCCGGCCGCAAGCTGCTGAAAATGGCCATTGATCTCTTCCGGATTGGTATGTTTCCTAAGCACGGCTGTCAACTCCACAAATGACCCGTCGCTCACCGGGACCCTGGTGGCAAAACCGTCGAAGCGGTCTTGCAGCTCAGGCATGATATCCTTTACCGCACGGATGGCACTGGTGGTGGTAGGGATGATGTTCTCATTGGCGCAGCGGGCCCGCCTTAAGTCCTGGTGAGGGGCGTCCATCACATTCTGACTGTTGGTATATGGATGAACGGTGTTCAGGAAAGCGCGGTCCACACCCCAGCGTTCATTCAGCACCTTCAACACCGGCGCCACACAATTGGTGGTACATGAAGCATTGGAAATGAGCCGGTGAGCAGGTGAGAGCACCTGTTCATTGACCCCGATCACGACCATTGCATCCAGTTCTTCCTTTGCCGGACAGGTAAGCACCACCTTCCCCGCACCCGCCTGCAAATGTCCGTTAAGGCCATCCTTCGTGAGAAAGATACCCGAAGACTCAATCACAATGTCAACCTGGTGGTCGCTCCATGGGATTTTGGAAGGCTGATAGTGGGCGTATTTTTTAATTTTTTTCCCGTTCACGGTGAGCATACCGGACGACTCATCGCCCTGAATTTCCTGTCCATAACGTCCGTGTACCGAGTCATACTTCAGCAAATGCACCAAAGTTTTCAACAGCATGGGGTCGTTTACTGCCACCACCTCCATATCTGTGCGTTGCGCCATTAGCCGGAAAACCAGCTTCCCAATCCGGCCAAACCCATTGATTCCGATTCTGATCATCCTGTAAATTAAATATCCAGATCCAACCGGATCTGCCGTTGTTTATCCTCCGGACCGGGCTTCCTTTTAGCGGTAGCATCAAGGTTCTCCTGACCGGGCTTCCTTTTAGCGGGAGCATCAGGGACCTCCTGACCTGGCTCATTCGGTTCCGCTTTTGCTACTTGATCTTTCCGGAACCCGCCGGCCGTGGATTCATCCTCAGGGACCTTTTCTCCGGGTGCATTTTGTTCACGGGTATCTCCGTCCGTCACATCCTGCTCAAGGATGGCCCCTTCCGTTGCACCCTGCTCACGGGTCTCCCCGTCAGGCTCCGGCTCCAGCCACTTAATCTCCTCGGTTTCCACCGTGGCAATGCGCTTGCCCCTGGCTTTTACGCCTTTGACCGCGATGAACTCGACGGCATCCAGTTCTTCTTCCGTACGAAGACGCCGCGGGGATTCGGGAAACCGGATATACAGGCGAGGAGCGATCTGGTCCGTGACCAGCAGCAGCCGGCTGTCCTTATGTTCTCCGATAAACCCGATGGCCTTGCCGTTGGCTTCCGGTTCGAAGCGCTTCATATAAGGGGCGCCCGATTCCCCGTCCACATACAGCGCCGTCAGTACCATGCCCGGGAAGTACTTTCCGATCAGCAGGGGTTTCTCTTCGAAATGGGCGGACAGGTCAATGGGCAGCAATCTGTAGCTACCGGTGGAATAAACAGCCAGGATCCGATCTTCCCCCTGGAATGCCCCCAGGTAGGTGCCGCGTTTGTCATTGTTCAGGCGGAGGACGGCCTCGTCAAACCAAATGTCCATTGCACCAAGGGTGGAAACCCCCTGGTCACGCAACACGATCTTCCGGATGGTATGTTTGGTAAGGATATTGCCTGCAGCCGCCCGGCCCTTAATGGCCAGTTCGCTGAAGTCCAGATCAAAAACAGGTTTTTTTAGTTTTGGTTTGTGCCGCAGATGCACGGTCACGACTTCGGCCTCTCCATTGGGGTTGGCAGTAAAATAGAGTACTTTGCTGCCCTTGTTGCCCCTGGTCAGGTCGTATTCCTTGTCGCGTGTCACGCCTTTTACCGGGAACCGCTTCATATAGGCCGCACCCTTGGGTCCATCCTGATAGATCATATTGTAGATCGTACGGTCGTCGTTGCGATCAAAGACCCCAATGTGGATGATCTGATTTCCGACAAATGACTTCCCGGTTACCCTGGTCACCAGAAAAGTCCCGTCCTCCCTGAACACAATGATGTCGTCCAGGTCTGAGCACTCGCATACAAACTCATCCTTCTTCAGGGCGGTACCGGCAAATCCCTCGGCACGGTTTACATAGAGCTTTTCATTGGCAACCGCTACCTTCGCCGCCTCTATTGTATCGAACAGCCTGATCTCCGTCCGACGTCCCCTGCCCTTTCCATATTTTTCACGGATGCGGGAAAAATAATCTATCGCATAATCGACCAGATTGGACAGGTGGTGGTTCACCTTTTCGAGCTTTTCCTCAAGTCCCTGCAGTACATCATCCGCTTTGAAGGAGTCGAAGCGGGAGATGCGCTTGATCCGAATTTCTGTAAGCCGCAGAATGTCATCACGGGTGATCTCCCTGTAAAACAACTTTTTATACGGATGCAGTCCCTTGTCAATTGTCGTGATCACTGACTCCCAGGTCTCACACTCCTCAATCTTACGATAAATCCGCTTCTCAATGAATATTTTTTCCAGGCTGCCGAAAAGGATTTGTTCCAGCAATTCGTGCTTCTCTATCTCCAGCTCTTTCCTGAGTAGTTCAACGGTATGGCTGGCCGAGATTTTCAATACCTCGTTCACGTTTAAAAAGCGGGGCCTGTCTACATCAATCACGCAGCAATTGGGGGAGATACCCACCTCACAATCTGTGAAAAGATACAAGGCATCGATGGCCTGGTCAGGAGAGATGCCCGGGGCCAGGTGGACCAGAATCTCCACTTTCTCAGCCGTATTGTCTTCTATTTTCCGGATCTTGATCTTGCCCTTGTCGTTGGCGACAACAATGCTATCCATCAGGTTGCCGGTGGTGGTACCATATGGAATCTCATTGATAACCAGGGTCTTCTTATCCAGGATCTGGATGCGGGCACGGACGCGTACCTTGCCTCCCCGCATGCCGCCGTTGTATTTGGAAAAATCTGCCAGTCCGCCGGAAGGAAAATCCGGCAAAACATCCGGCTCCTCACCTCTCAGGTAGCCGATGGTCGCATCGATCAGCTCCACAAAATTATGGGGCAGTATTTTTGAGGCCAATCCGACTGCAATCCCTTCAACCCCCTGGGCCAATAGCAGCGGGAATTTCACGGGCAGGTTCACAGGCTCCTTGTTCCTGCCATCGTAACTTGTTTTCCAAACGGTTGTTTTGCTGTTGTAAAGCACATCCAGCGCAAACCTTGAAGGCCTTGCCTCAATATACCTGGGTGCGGCAGCACTGTCACCGGTAAGGATGTTGCCCCAGTTTCCCTGGGTGTCAACCAACAGGTCTTTCTGCCCCAGCTGCACGAGGGCATCGCCTATGGACGCATCCCCGTGCGGATGATATTTCATGGTATGGCCGATAATATTGGCCACCTTGTTAAAGCGTCCGTCATCAAGTTCCTTCATGGCATGAAGGATTCTGCGCTGCACCGGCTTCAGTCCGTCATGCACCTCCGGAACAGCACGCTCCAGGATCACATAGGATGCATAGTCAAGGAACCAGTCCTCGTACATCCCGGAAAGACGCGTGGTCTTGGGACCGTCGCCACCATGGGGAGGTTCTGCCTGTGTGTTGTCAGGCTGGTTCGGATTGTCGGGGAGAAGCTGTTCCTCCATACTCGATCAGGAGATAATTTATATATCTGCCGGATGGCAGGCATGCAAAAAACGCTGCAAAGTTAATAATATTTGCAGTATGATTACCTCCAGAACCTTAACAACAACACTTCGGCCAGCAGAAATGCAAGCGCCAGCAACAGGAAAAGCCGCCAGAGCTGATGTCCGGCACGGTATTCCTGAAAAGCACGCTCAAAATCCCCGGTGCCTGCGTCGAGCACATGCACCCATGGAAGACCGGAATCCATTAGCAGTCCGGAAAGCGATGCATTGTCATAGGCATCCATCCGTGATTCCCGCCTGTCATAGTTGAAAGACAAGGCCTTTAGCGAATCATCCCCGGAATAAAGCAGATAATTGCCCGCGCTTGTCACCTGGTCATGCAGCAGCAGCTGGAGACGGTTGCCGGAGCGCCGCTGCCCGGGGATCATCTCCATGTCCTCTCCTCGCAGCTTAAGCACCTCCCCTGACCGCAGCGATGCATCCCTCAGCTGCAAAGGAATGTCGCTACCTATGGTGTGATAGGCTGGCTGAAGGGATTGGCTCTGGATGGCCATATTGAACATGGTGGGTACGAATAGCGTATGGCGCGGAAAATTGCTGAAATGCTCGTCCAGTGGCACTGCAGACAGAAACACCTCCCCGTCTCCTACCGGCTGGTGGGTGAAAAACGGGTTGCCGTTTTGCAGCAGCAGCAGGTGCCGGGCGCTGGACTGCGTCGTACCGCTGATCCGGTAATGGCTTAGGACCGTTGGCAGGTCGGCCTGCTCCGGCAGGTCGTCAAACACATCAAGGTAAACAGGGTGCAGCTCATCTACTGAGGAGACCCTTGTGTTAAAAGTATCCAGGCGGTTGAACACGTCCAGCTCCATGACATTCGAGAGCTCCTGGTAAGAAACGAGATCGATGTCGGGGCCGGGGAACACCGCCAGGCTACCCCCGTGCCTGACAAACTCCTGCAACTCCGTGATGAGTCCGGCTGGCAATTGGTCCAGTCCATTCAGAATAATCAGGTTGAACATGGGGAACGAGGAATAATCGATTGAAAAGGAAGGAGTGGACCGGAACAGGAAAATGGAATCCTGACCGTACAATGCGCGAAGAAAACGGTTTTCGCCGGACTGATCGATTGAGAGCACCGGGGTTTGTGAACGAACCTCATAGCTGAAATACAGACGGTCATCGAAAGTCACGGGATAATCGATGATCTCCACCCAGCCATGGTAAAAGCCCGGCGGACCGATTGTCCAGTTAAGCTCCACCTCTGCCTCCCCCCGGCCTGTCAGATCATATGACGCCAGGGTTCTTTGCACACCATCGATATACAGTCTGACAGGCTGTCCGCTAAGTGCTTCATCCCCGTCATTGCGGATACTGGCGATCATCCTGGCCGTCTGGCCAGGGAGCTTAACCGGGGAATCGAACCAGCAGGTATCTAC
>SLNU01000308.1 GCA_007132865.1 Bacteroidales bacterium
CGTAGATGTCGTGGGCTCTGCCCAACTCGCAGACGGCGCCGTGGGCGACCTCGCATTGGGTGAGGATGCCGTCCGGGAGGTCCACATCCAGGACGGTGCGGTCACCACGACGAAGGTCGATGAGGACGCCATAACGGTGACTCAGATGGCGCCCAATTCGGTGACTCAGACCCAGATCGAGGAAGGAGCGGTCACGGAGTTCGCCCTGCAGCCGGGTGCCGTCACGGAGACCCGGATACGGGAAGGCGCCGTCACCAACACCCGGATCGCCCAGAACACGATCGTAGCGGGGAACATCTTCGCTGGAACGATCACCGCAGCGGAGATTGCTGCCGGCACGATCACGGCGAACGAAATCCTGGCAGGTACGATTACGGCGAACGAAATGGAGGCGACGAACGTATCGGCTCTCTTCGCTGACCTCGGTGAGATCACCGCCGGGATGATGCGGGACGCCGACAACCTGTTCATCGTCGACCTGGATAACTCCCTCATCTGGGTCCAGGACGAGCAGGCGTCCTCGGTAACCCGGGTGCGCCTCGGCAGGCTCGGTGCAGCCCCCGACGAGTACGGACTGGAGGTGAGGGATGAAGAGGGGAACCTAATCATCGACGCCTCGGGGTTGGGCCTCGGAGTGGTGGGGGGGACCCAGATCATCGACGGCGCCATCACCACCGACAAGATCGCAGCCAATCAGATCACCGCAAACGAAATCGCATCAGGGACGATTACGGCCAATGAGATCCTCGCGGGGACGATTACCGCGAACGAGATGGAGGCCGATGAACTCTCAGCCCTCTTCGCAAACGTGGGTGTCCTCACTGCTGGGATACTGCAGTCGGAGGACGAGCGGTTCAGGATAAACCTGGACCAGGCGACCCTGGAGGTCACTGACGAGAATCAGACGCTACGCCTGAGAGTTGGGCGGCTGGGCTCTGGGTCGACGGCTTACGGGATCTCGGTCCTGGACGACAGTGCAAACGTCATTCTCTCGGCCGACGGCCTGGGGATCGACGTTGTGGGCAACGCCCAGTTGTCCGATAGCTCCGTGGGGACGGCGAATATCCAGAACGGTGCAGTCGGCTCGCTGCAGGTGGGCACCGGAGCTATCACCACGGCGAAGATCGGGGATGCCCAGATCACCACGGCGAAGATCGGAAACGCCCAGGTGACGAACGCTAAGATCGAGTTCATCGACGCAGCCAAGATCACTACGGGGTTCCTGGACGCCGATCGGATCCAGTCGGACTCCATCCATGGTGAGAAGATCCAAGCGGGGACGATCAACGCAGAGCAACTGGACTCCATCGAGATCAGTGTTGGGAAGCATATCGAGTCCGATAACTTCGTCTCGGGCACTGGTGGCGCGGGTTGGAGGCTATCCGCCACCACGGCAGAGTTCAACGACGTCATTATTCGAGGGACGCTGCAGGGGGTGGAAGGGACGTTCAGTGGGGTAGTCGAAGCTGAGAGCTTCACATCGAACGCCACCTGGCAGGGAGACCTATCAGTCACGATCCTCGGCCCGAGTATATCCGGGCAGGGAGAGCGACCCACAACGCTGCGCTGGGGCGAGTTGGAGTTCGGCAACATATCCGGCGTAGGTGGTTCGACCTCCATACAGAACAACGTCACCACTGGACGCCTTTCGGTGAGTGCCCCCGGGGACGTTGAAGTCGACTCGGACCTGGAGGTCACAGGTGACGTCGTCGCCTTCTCGACCTCAGACGAGCGCCTCAAGTTCGGGATCGAGCCGCTCACATGGACCCCACTCGACGACCTGCTCAAGATCCGGGGCGTCGGCTTCCGCTGGAGCGATGACGCCCCCGGGTGGACGAAGAAGATCAACGGGCGCGACGTCGGTGTCCTCGCTCAAGATGTCCAGAAGGTTATCCCCGAGGCCGTCAGGGAGGGCCTCCGTGGACGCCTCAGCGTGAGTTACGACAGGATCGTCCCCCTCATGATCGAGGCGATCCGTGAGTTGGAGGGAAGGGTCTACGAGTTGGAGCGCGTGAGTGCAGGGGGTGACTCGTGAGCCTCCCGTCCACCGGCCCGATCTCCATTGGTGACGTCAACGAGGAGGTCGGCAACCCTCGCCAGCAGGCCAACAGCTCGTTGGGCGTGCTACACGACGACGCCTTCGGCGGCACGCCGCCGCGCCCCATGAGCGATTTCCACGGATACTCAGCGATCAGCCCGGAGATCACGAGCGCCTCCGCGTCTGACCTGGGGATCGGCTGTACAGCACGGGTCGAGTTCGGAGTCAACGAGGACACTGAGTCCGTAAACATTCGTACCCAGATCAACTTCGGGGGTTGGACGCAGAGGTCGGTGGTGAACGTCGCCCCGAACACCTCCGGGCATGTATTCGACGAGGATGCGTCCGGGCACGGGGACGACCCCTTCGTCCAGTTCGAGTTGACCCCCCACTCAGAGAATAACGCCGAGGGAGAAGTGGGGTCCCCCACGATCGTGGGCGTCGACCTCTCATGCGGCGGCTTCGGATAACTCATTAGTTGCACCATGGACCAGATACACCGAACTTCACTAAGGGACTGGAAATGAGCCACAAGGCAGTCAATCTCACGGACGAAGAGCAGGCAGTGGTACTGGACCTCCGGTCCGGGATGCGGGATGCGGAGAGCCGCCGTGACCGCCTGGTGTCCTTGGCTCAGTCTTGTCAACGAGAGGTCGATGCTTCGGAGAAGGGCCTCAAGTACGTGATCACACTGATTGCGCGGCAGGCCGGGATTGATGATCCAGTCCTCGACCTGGAGTCGATGACGGTCCGTGCGTCGAACGGAAAGGAGGATTCCTGATGTACGCCACGGAATACGAAATGAGCCCGGAGGAGTGGGAGGAGCTACTCCGCACGCAATCCGGGATGGACCCCTCGACGTTCGGCATCACCAGTCACTCCGTCTACGGCCAGGACATCGGCGGCGACGGAGAGGACACACTCGTCCCCCCGGGCGACCTCGACGCTGGAGGCTCCGGGAGGACACCGGAGGAGCCGGGGGGTGGGTCCACCACCCAGTCCACCCC
>SLNU01000042.1 GCA_007132865.1 Bacteroidales bacterium
GCGTCTGCTATCCACGGCACGCATTCGACCGGCATTCGATGATGTGGGACCTGAATTACTTTAAGTATTACTTCCTGAAGCTAAGTGGGGTCCCGTTCGATGAGCAGAAACTGGAAGACGACTTTGAGCGCTTCACCGCCCGGCTGCTGGAAGTGGACAATGCCTTTTTCATGTACCGCGACTTCCAGTCCAGAAATGTGATGGTGGTCGATGGGGAGCCCTGGTTTATTGACTACCAGGGCGGAAGACGGGGCGCCCTGCAGTACGATATTGCCTCCCTTTTGTTCGATGCCAAGGCCAACATCCCTTTCGGGCAGCGGACGGAGCTGCTCGGCCATTATATAGACAAAGTTTCCGGCCTGTTGCCGTTAAACGCCGGGCACTTCCGAACCTCGTTCTTTGACTTCGTCCTGCTGCGCATTATGCAGGCATTGGGCACTTACGGTTTTCGTGGCGGGGTCGAGAAAAAAACCCTTTTCCTTCAGAGCGTGCCCTATGCACTGAACAACCTTAGGTGGATCATCCAAAACGGACTGCTCCCCGACCACATCCCTTACCTGTCGGGCCTGATTGAAAGGATCGCCTCGGCTGACCCGGCTGATATTTTGGCCCCGGCGCCGTCAGACGGACTTACGCTGCAGATCAGAAGCTTCTCTTACAAGCGCGGGATACCACCTGACAACAGCGGGAATGGCGGTGGCTTTGTATTCGACTGCAGGGCACTTCCCAACCCGGGCCGCCTGCCGGAAATGAGGGCACTTACCGGGATGGACAGGGAGGTGAAGCAGCTGCTGCAGAAGGAAGCTGCGGTGGAGCAGTTCCTGAGTCCGGTCGAAGGACTGGTTGGCAATGCCGTGGAAAATTACCTTTCAAGGGGATTCAACAACCTGATGGTCAGTTTCGGATGCACGGGCGGGCAACACCGCTCGGTTTACTGTGCCGAGAAACTGGCAAAGTCCCTGGGTAAAAAATACCCGGTCAAAATCGAGCTTGTCCATTGCGAGCAGCCATACTGGCCTTTACACACCTGAGCGACCAAACATGAAGGCGATGATATTTGCAGCGGGACTTGGAACGCGGCTGGCCCCTTTTACCAGCCACGCCCCAAAGGCGCTTGTGCCGCTGGGAGGCAAGCCGATGCTGCAAAGGGTTGCGGAAAAACTGATCGATGCCGGGGCCACGACCATCGTGGTGAATGTGCACCATTATGCGGACCAGGTGGCAGACTTTCTTAAGGGCCTGAACCGGCCGGGCGTGAAGTTTATCATTTCTGACGAATCAAACCTGTTGCTGGATACCGGGGGTGGCTTGAAAAAAGCCGCTCACCTGTTGGGGGGAGTCGGACCCGTAATCCTGCACAACGCCGATGTGCTGAGCGATATCAAGCTCGGAGCAATGATGCGCCAACACCTATCCTCTGGTGCGATTGCCACCCTGGCCGTGAGCCGCAGGACTTCCACAAGGTATTTTCTGTGGGATGGGAGCGGACGATTGAACGGCTGGGAAAACAGGACGACCGGGGAAAGGATCCTTTGCAACACACACAGCGACCGCGACCCCGAAGCACTGCCAGGCCCTGTCCCGTCTGCGGCCATTGACCCGCCGGCTGCCCCCGATCCTGCGGCTGCCCGCGAACCATTGAATGCCCCCGAGCCTGCAGCTGCCCCCGAGCCGTTGGCTTTCAGCGGGGTCCATGTGATCGATGCCGGATTGTTCAGGCATTTTCCACAGGAAGATGTGTTCTCCATTAACCAGGTGTACCTGCGCCTGGCTGCGACCCATCCGGTCATCCGCTTTGTGCATGACCACCGGTTCTGGGCAGACATTGGCACACCTGAAAAGCTACGGCAGGCAGAGCAGTTGTATCAAAGAGAGAAGGAACGTTTTGATGATTCCGGGGGCCATGATGCGGGGCCATCCGACAAAATGCATGGTCCCGGCCACAGCAATTAAATAAACTGCCATAGCAATCAAATGAACCTATGAAGCCATTCCTGGAAGAGATTGCCGAACACGTCATGAGCCACTATGGGGGATCCACGGGCGACATTTGCCTGGTGACCCCCAACCGCCGGGCCGGCCTGTTTTTCAGGAAACACCTGGCAGCCCGCATCACCCGCCCGATTTGGGCTCCGGAAGTGCTGAGCATTGAAGACTTCGTCAACCGCGTAAGCAAACTGGAAGTACTGGACAACACCAGCCTGCTGTTTGCTTTTTACCAGGTCTACCTTGAGGTGGAGGGGGAAGCCGCAAAGCCGATCGATGAATTTATGCATTGGGCGCCTGTCTTGCTGCGTGACTTTGACGAGATCGACGCCACGGCAAAGGAACCAGAGGAATTGTTTGACTACCTGCGGGACGTGAAACGCATTGAAACCTGGAATCCGGACGGGACACCGCTGACCGACTTCCAGAAGAATTACCTGGATTTTTTCAGCAAGTTCAGTGATTACCACCGGGTGCTGACCGCCCGGCTGCTCAGTCAGGGGAAAGCCTACCAGGGCCTTTCCTCCCGGGAGGCTGCCCGGCTGATCGGGCACGGACCAGACCTCCCCTGGAAAAAGATCGTGTTTGCCGGGTTTAATGCCCTGAACCGTTCGGAGGAGGCCATCATTGACAAGCTGATAAAGGATGGGAAGGCGGACTTCCTGCCCGACCATGACCCTTATTACACCGATGATACCGAAAACGAAGCCGGACTTTTCATACGCCGCTACCTTAAAAAATGGGGCATAAAAAAAGCGGAAAGGGTCTCTGCCTTTGCTTCCGGACATAAGCAGATCAGGATACTGGGGATCGCAAAGAATGTGAACCAGGCCAGGTTGGCCGGGAACATTCTGGCTGCGGAAGACGCCCCCCCATTGAATGTCAATACCGCCGTGGTCCTGGCCAATGAGGACTTGCTGATCCCGGTGCTGAACGCCCTGCCGGAGGCTGCGGCGGGCATCAATGTCACCATGGGGTATCCCCTGCAGAAAACCAATATGTTCGGGTTTTTTGATGCCCTGCTCCAGCTTTTCCTGAATGCAGACCGGCTCCGCAGAGACGATAAACAAACACCTCCCCCTTATTACCATAGGGACCTGAGCCGTTTTTTCACGCATTCCTGCACCGCCATGCTGTGGGGCGGGAAGGTGCCGGAAGAACAACACATGACAGGACAGGGACAGTCCGGATTGGACCCGTCCGCCTCGCTGGTAAAAGGACTGGCCTTTTCGAACCGTTCGTTTTTTAATTTCGCAGACCTGCAGCGCCTGGAAGGGGTGCCGGAAGCCTTCGGGGAGGATTTTCGTTTTTTGGAGTCGGATTGGAATGCGAACCCGGAGGAGGTCTTCCCTTCCCTGCTGAACCTGGTTGCACGCCTGGATGGCCAATTCAGGGAAAAGGCCGGAACGCAGGGGAAAGATATCGTCCACACCCCATTTTTCCTGGATTTTGAATCCCTTTACTACTTTGCCGCGATCTTCCGCAGGATACAGGCCTTTATGAAGGAATTGCCGTTTTTGGGCAAGCTGGAAACCCTCGCCGGCCTGTTCCGGCAAATGGCGGCAGAAACCCGCCTGTCATTCTCCGGTGAGCCGCTGGAGGGCCTGCAGGTCATGGGGGTGCTGGAAACGCGCAACCTGGACTTTAAGCATGTCATCCTCATCTCTGCCAACGAAAGCATCCTTCCCAGGTCCCGCTCTGTAAATTCATTCGTGCCATATGATGTGAAAAAGAAATTCGGCTTGCAGGTGCATACCGAAAAAGATGCCACCTATGCCTACCACTTCTACCGCTTGCTACAGAGGGCCGAACGTATTCACCTGATTTACAATACCCAGACCGCAGATATCGGCAGCAGCGAAAAAAGTCGTTACATCACCCAGATACAGCATGGGCTCGGGAAAATCAACACGCAGATACTGATTACTGAAGAGATCGTTTCCCTGCCGCCTCCCCCGGCGGCCATGTCCGGCATTATCCAGGTAGAAAAGTCAGATTTGGTGATGGAGCAGCTGTTGCAGGCAACACAAAGGGGGCTTTCCCCCTCGGCCCTGGGCCTGTACATCAGCTGTCCCCTTCAGTTTTTCCTTTCGAGGGTCTGCAGGATCGAAGAGCCGGCAGACCCCGGGGAAACCATTGACTCGGCGACCATGGGTACGGTAATCCACGGGGTGCTGGAAGAGATGTACCGTCCATTCAACGGAAAGAGATTGCTGCCTGGGGACATCGAGCCGATGGTCCGGGATGCAGGACGGATAACGGGTGAACAATTTGAGAAGCATTACCCCCAGGGGGATACCAGGAGCGGAAAGAACCTGCTGTTGTTTCACCTGGCAAAACAATACATAACGGGCTTCCTGAAAAAAGAAAAAGACTTCCTGGAACATTGCGTTGACAAGGGCTTGCCTTTTCGTGTAGTCGGACTTGAACAATTGTTGGAAGCCGACATTTCAGTCCGCAGTGAAAACGGCGAATTACCCATTAAAATAAGAGGCAAAGCCGACCGGATCGATCTGCTGGATGGCAGCATTCGAATCATCGATTACAAGACCGGAAAGGTGGATGATTCCGAACTGAAGTTTGACTCCTGGGACCAGGTCATCCGGGAAAATAGCCGCGGCAAGGCCTTTCAGCTGCTTACCTATGCCTGGATGTACCATAAATTGAACCCGGAGGCTGCCGGGATCATGCCGGGCATCATCAGCATGCGGGGCATTGGCAAAGGATTGCTGACGCTGACGTTCCCGGGCGGGAGCGAAGTGCTGGGTCCCGAACACCTGGCCCATTTTGAAGAACAGCTGGAGGTTTTACTCCGGGAAGTGTTGGACCCGGCCATACCATTCTCACAGACCACGGATGAAAAAAACTGCACGTATTGTCCCTACCGGGTATTGTGTCGCAGGTTTTAGTCCTGCCTAAACCGCCTGTTCCAGAAGCTTGCGGCTTTCGGCCAGTGCCTTGTCCATTCCAGACGCATCCCGACCGCCCGCCGTTGCAAAGAATGGCTGTCCGCCACCACCGCCCTGGATGTGCTTCGCCAGCTCCCTGACCAGGTTGCCGGCATGCAGTCCTTTTTCCTTTACCACCGATTCAGCGATCATGATGGTAAGGCCCGGCTTGCCCTCCTCCTCATGTGCAATCACCAGGAATAGGTCTGACACCCTGTTTTTCAGAGAAAAGGCCAAATCCTTCACCGCCTTGGGGTCCATCCTTACTTTTGCGGCAATGTAGTTGACCCCGCCAATGGTCTCCACACCGGCCGCCAGGGATTCCTCCAGCTGTTTGGCCTGATCCCTTTGAAAACCCTCAATCCTTTTCTTCAGGAAATCCTGTTCCTGCAACAATTGCTCCAGGGCCTGACGACTGTCTTTGGGGTTCTTCAATAGTGCCCTCAGCTGCTCGAGTTCCTCTATCTTCCCATTCACAAAGGCTTCGGCAGCATTGCCTGTGACCGCTTCTATACGGCGTATCCCGGCCGCAATGGCCCCTTCGCTCACCACTTTGCACAAGCCGATCTGCCCGGTTGCCTGCACATGCGTGCCACCACACAGCTCGGTCGAGAATGCAGGGTCAAAGGCCATCACCCGGACGCGCTCCCCGTATTTTTCACCGAAAAGGGCGACCGCCCCCATCTGCCTGGCCTCGTCCAGGGGAATGTCCCGGTGCTCCTGGGCCTGTATGTTCTCCCTGATCTTTTCATTCACCAGCTTCTCCACGGCGGCGATCTCCTCTTTGGTCATTCTGGAGAAATGCGAAAAGTCAAACCTGAGCCGTTCCTCGTTGACCAGGGAGCCCTTTTGCTCCACGTGTCCGCCAAGCACCTCCTTCAAAGCCGAATGGAGCAGGTGGGTGGCAGTATGGTTGTTGGCCGTAAGCCGCCTTTTTTCCTGGTCGACCACCGCGGTAATGGTCTCAGGCCATTGGGCCGGAACCTTATTTATGATGTGGACCGTCAGGTTGTTCTCCTTCTGGGTGTCCACCACTTCTATGCCTCCCCCATCATACTGCAAGACACCCCGGTCGCCCACCTGTCCGCCCGACTCGGCATAAAACGGGGTCTCATCCAGCACCACCTGGTAGAATTCCTTCCCCTTTTGGGAAATTTTGCGGTATTTGACCACAGAAACCTCCGCGGCCAGGCGTTCATGCCCCAGAAACCGGGTGTCCTCATGCATCTTCCTGAGCTCTACCCAGTCGCCCGCATCCGTTACTGCCGCTGCCCGGCTGCGGCTTTTCTGGGCCTGCATGCCCTGGTCAAAGCCTTCCATGTCGACATCCAGCCCTTTCTCGCGGGCCATCAAGCGGGTCAGGTCGACCGGGAACCCATAAGTATCGAACAGCTCAAAGGCAAAGTCGCCGGCAATGACACTACCCTTTGGGACCGGGCCCACATACTGCTCAAATTTCTGTATCCCCATTGAAAGGGTTTTCAGGAATGTCTGTTCCTCTTCGTAAATCACCCTGGTGATCAGGTCCTGCCGGGCGACAAGTTCCGGGAATGCCTCTCCCATTGTACTGACCAGCACCGGGACCATCTTGCTTACAAAAGGCTCGCGAAAATCCAGGAAAGTATAGCCATAACGGATGGCACGCCGCAGGATACG
Organism: Bacteroidales bacterium; assembly: GCA_007132865.1. The sequence continues at coordinate 6,591 of SLNU01000042.1, forward strand.
GCGAATGACGTAGCCTGCCTTGTTGTTGGAAGGCAGCTCCCCATCCGCAATTGCAAATGCCACTGCCCGCAGGTGGTCTGCAGCCACCCGCATGGCGACATCCTGCTCTTTGTCCTTCCCGTATGCTTTACCGGCAAGCGCACTCAATGCCTGTATCGTAGGCTGAAACACATCGGTATCATAATTGGAGGTTTTTCCCTGCAGTGCCATGCACAGCCGTTCAAAGCCCATCCCGGTATCCACATGCCTGGCAGGAAGTGGCTTTAACTCGCCGCTGCTCAAACGGTTAAATTCTATGAACACCAGGTTCCAGATCTCCACCACCAGGGGATGGTCACGGTTCACAAGCGCATGGCCCGGAGTGTGCTCCCTTTCTGTCTGCGGACGAATGTCGATGTGGATCTCCGAGCAGGGCCCACAGGGTCCGGTATCGCCCATCTCCCAAAAATTGTCCTTTTTTGAGCCATTCAGAATGCGGTTCTCTTCCACGTGATCCGCCCAAAAACGCCGGGCTTCGTTGTCGGGCTCCAGCTTGTCAAACTCGTCCCCTTCAAACACGGTCACATACAGCCGGTCCTTCTCCAGGCCATATACCCCGGTTAGCAACTCCCAGGCCCAGGCAATGGCTTCTTTTTTGAAATAATCACCAAAACTCCAGTTCCCAAGCATCTCAAACATGGTATGGTGGTAGGTGTCGTGCCCCACCTCTTCCAGGTCGTTGTGCTTGCCTGAAACCCGAAGGCATTTCTGTGAATTGGCAATGCGTTTATGGCTCGCCGGACTATGGCCGAGAAATATGTCCTTGAACTGATTCATTCCGGCATTTGTGAACATCAGTGTCGGATCATTCTTCACGACCATGGGGGCCGAAGGCACAATGTGATGGCCTTTTTCAGCAAAGAAATCCAGGAACGCCTGCCGTATGTCTTTTGAATTCATGAAATGGGGGCTTATTTGTAAGGAGTCTTTTTAGGTTTTTTTTAAACCGGGAAGGCAAATTTAAAGGTTTTTTTAGTTAGTTTTGCAACCAAGGACTGAAGGATGCCCGCCCCCCTGCAATACAGAAAACCCTGCAGGCCCGCCCTGGGGCGCCAGGACCTTTGTATTTAAAGGCAGTACCAGTATTTTTAAAAATATGGGTAGAGAAAAATATCTGTTTAACACCAAATCCCTTACCGTTGAGAAAGTCAGGGTAACCCTTTGGGACAAAGTAAAGGTACTCTTGCGGATCATTTTGGCCGGAATGGTTTTTTCGGTCATCGTACTGGCCATCGGCTATACTTTTTTTGACTCCCCCAAAGAGAAGGTGCTCAGACGGGAAATAGCACAATACAAGCTGCAATACCAGATCCTGAACGACCGCATGGATATCCTTTCCTCGGTTTTGGCAGACATACAGGAACGTGACGACCACATATACCGGGTGGTTTTTGAAGCCGAGCCCGTCTCCCGCAGCGTGCGCGAGGGTGCGTTCGGCGGTACCGACCGCTATGCCGAGTTTTCCGGATATCAAAGCGCACAGCTGATTTCATCGACCATGCAGCGTTTTGACATGCTTGCCCGCCAGACCTACATTCAGTCAAGGTCGTACGACGAAGTGTTTGACATGGCCCGGAACAAATCCGACATGCTGGCCTCCATACCGGCCATCGTACCGATAGCAAGGGGTTCACAACGCCTGGTTTCCGGGTTCGGATACCGCATCCACCCCATTTACAAAACAATGCGCATGCATACCGGCGTGGACTTCCTGGCCCCTATGGATACTCCGATCTACGCCACCGGAAACGGAACGGTCGTTTCGGCAGAAAGAAACAGCCACGGCTACGGCCGCATGGTGGTGATTGACCACGGCTATGGGTACCAGACGCTTTACGCCCACTTAAACCAGATCAAGGTGCGGCCAGGGCAGCAAGTGACCCGGGGCGAGGTAATCGGACTGGTTGGCAATACCGGTGTCTCCACGGCCCCCCATCTGCATTACGAAGTGATCCGAAACAACAGGAAGGTAAACCCGGTGAACTATTTCTACAATGACCTTACTCCGGAAGAGTTTGAATACATTATCGAAGTGGCATCGCGGGTGAACCAAAGCCTTTCCTGATGGACAAGCCCGTCATACCACCAGAACGCATTTATTATACAATAGGCGAAGTGGCCGGCATGTTCCGGGTCAACACTTCGCTTATTCGTTTCTGGGAAAAAGAATTCGACATCATCCGACCCCATAAGAACAAGAAAGGCAACCGCCTTTTCACCCCGAAAGATGTGGATAACTTTCACCTGATTTACCACCTTGTAAAAGAGCGGGGCTATACCCTGCAAGGGGCCCGCACAAAACTGAAGGAGAACCCGGAGAAGCTTGCCAGGGATTTTGAACTGGTAAAGACCCTCGACAAGATGAAGACCTTTTTGGAGACATTAAAAAAGAAGTTGTAAACCAAAAAAAAAGGAGCAATGGTCGAAACCATCAAGAAGAAAATCAACGACAACCCGGCAACCAGGTGGGGAGTAATGCTGCTGGTGAGCTTAACCATGGCCACCAATTATTATTTCTATGACGCCCTGTCTCCCTTGAAGTTTTTAATGGAGCAGGAGCTGGGCTTCAGCTCGGCAGACTATGGTTTTTTCACGGCAGCCTATTCAATACCGAATGTGTTCCTTCTGATGGCCGTGGTTGGCGGGATCATTCTTGACAAGATCGGCATCCGGATTACCGGTTTCACCTTCATATTTATTCAGTTCCTTGGTGCCATCGTCACGGCATACGGGGCATCGCCCTATTTCAATGAAGGCGGTTTCGGCTATGAATTCATGGCCTCTTTCTGGACGAACTATTCTCCCGCACTGAAAATGACCTCCCTGGGCTTCTTTTTATTCGGACTCGGGGCGGAGACCAGCATTGTGGTGATCTCCAAGGTAATCGTCAAATGGTTCAAGGGCAAGGAGATTGCGCTTGCCCTCGGATTGAATATCGCCATTGCCCGCCTGGGCATGGGTGCCGCCATGATCCTCTCCCCCCGCCTGATCATTGACAGTGCCGCCACCCTGCCGTTATGGAACAACTGGACTGCCCCAATCTGGTTTGGCGCTTTGCTTTTGGGAATCGGATTGCTGGCCTTCCTGGTCTATATGATCTGGGATATCCGCTTCGACCGACAGGTCAAGGAGCGGGCAGAGGCCGACCCGACCGAGGAATTCCGGCTCAGCGACCTTGGAAAACTGCTTACAAACAGGAGTTTTATTGTCATCTCCATGCTTTGTGTCACCTTCTATTCGGCCGTGTTTCCATTCATGAAATACGCTCCTGACCTGATGATTAACAAGTACGGCGTAAACCCGACACTGGCCGGGGATATCTCTTCCATCCTTCCGTTCGGGACCCTGCTGTTTACCCCTATATTTGCCTGGATATGCGACTACCGGGGCAAGTCCGCCTCCCTGATGATCATTGGCAGCCTGCTGCTCGTAATTGTGCACCTGACCTTCGCAGGAACCAACATCACTCCGTTCATCCCGATGTTTGTCCTCGGTGTCGCCTTTTCCCTGGTGCCTGCCGCCATGTGGCCGGCCGTTGCAAAGATTGTGGAGACCAACAAGATCGGTACGGCCTATGGGGTGATGTTCACCATACAGGCATTCGGACTGATGGTCTTCCCCTGGTTGATTGGCGTGATATTGGATTATTCCAATCCGGGCGTAGCGGAAACAATCTCCGCAGGCGGGACGGCGGTGTACAACTACACCATGCCGCTGCTGATGATGGCTGCGCTGGGGGTAGTCGGACTGATCTTCGCGTTTATTCTCAGGCATGATGACAAAACTTCCGGTTACGGATTGGAACTTCCCAATAAAATGGATTGATCCTTCGTTTTACCTGGTAAATTCCTGCACACATGATCGTCGTAACCGGAGCCGCAGGCTTTATCGGAAGCTGTCTTGTCAACAAGCTCAACAACCAGGGCTTTAAGGACATTGTGGTGGTGGATAATTTTTCTGATCACCGGAAAAACCTTAACCTGGCCAACAAGACATTCCTGAAAAAACTGGACCGGGAACGCCTCTTTGCCTGGCTGGAAGAGAACCATAAACAGGTCCGTTTTGTATTCCATATCGGGGCCCGGACAGACACCACAGAATTTGACAAGTCCGTGTTTGACCGCTTGAACCTGAACTACTCAAAAGATGTCTGGAAGGCATGCAGCCGCTTTGACCTCCCGCTGGTCTATGCCTCATCCGCCGCCACCTACGGTGCCGGGGAGCACGGCTACAGCGATGACCATGCCCTTGTGGAAAAACTAAAGCCCCTGAATCCTTACGGTGAAAGCAAGCATGAATTTGACAAGTGGGTCTTGGGCCAAGCTGAAAAGCCACCCTTCTGGGCCGGACTGAAGTTCTTCAATGTATTCGGACCCAATGAATACCACAAGGGGAGAATGGCTTCGGTGGTGTTTCATGCCTTTCAAAAAATAAGCGGATCAGGCTATATGGAACTGTTTCGCTCCCACCACCCTGATTATCGGGACGGAGAACAGTTGCGGGATTTTATCTATGTAAAGGATGTGGTCAGGGTATGCATACACCTTATGCTTCACCCCCGGCATACCGGCATTTTCAATTTAGGGACCGGCAAGGCCAGGACTTTTATCGACCTGGCAAAAGCCACCTTTGAAGCGCTCGGCAAAAAGTCAGACATCCGCTTCGTGGATACCCCGGAAGACATACGGGACAAATACCAGTATTTCACCGAGGCGCACATGGAGAAACTGCGCACCGCCGGATATACGCGACCGTTTTTCACACTGGAAGAGGGCATACAGGACTATGTGCAGGGCTACCTGAAAAACACTGTATACTATTAGGGAATCACTACTTCAGGGGCCCGGCTCAGGACGGATCATTCCTCCCTGCCGAAATGGTGCTGGCTGGAGACCCCCAGCCGTTCCACATAGGCGATAAGCTCGGGGAAAAAGACGGCAAATTCCGCTGCAAAATCATCGTAGTGTTTCTTCAGGTCGTCTACGGCCTGCTCCATGCCTGAGTTGAAGGGCGTTCGCCGGGCCATGCCCTGAAGGTTGTTTTGCAGCTTGTCCATATGGGCGTAATTGACAAGCCAGTTGGAGGCGATCATAAAGGGAAGTACGTTCCGGGCGCGTACCGGCAGCAGGAAATAGTTTTTCAGCAGGA
>SLNU01000154.1 GCA_007132865.1 Bacteroidales bacterium
ACCACGAAGAACAGGATCTCCAGGCCCCAGACGAGCCAGCGACGGCGTTTACTGCGTGTTTCGGTCATACTTGTGTCCATGGGTAAGAGCCTGCCGCAGAGGCGCGGAGGCGCAGAGCAAGTCATGGGGTGGCCTGTTTGCATGCCGCTCGCGTCATCGGCTCAGGCGCCGGGCGTGGCCCGTTCAGTTCGTTCCCGGGTTCCCTCTGCGGCAATCATTTGCCCTTCAGCGCCGCAGGATGGCCAGCCAGCGCCACAGGTTGAGCATGCTGGAAAGCGACGCTGCCACGTAGGTGAAGGCACAGGCCGTCAGGATATGACGCGCCGGGGACAGGTCCCGCCTGGGCAGGTAGCCGCTGGCCAGGATGGGCATGGCGCGCCGGTAGCTGGCGTCCAGTTCCACCGGAAGCGTGACAAGATGCACCAGTGCCGCGGCGCCGAAGCTCATCATGCCCCCCAGCAGCATGATCAGCCCGCCCACCGGGGCCCGCGTGGCCAGAACCAGCATCGGTGCGAACATCATCAGGCCCACGCCCAGCTTCTCCGCGCTGTTCGCCACCGACACCAGCCGGGTGCGCCAGGCCAGCGGCGCGTAGCCCCTGTGATCCTGAATGGCGTGCCCGACCTCGTGGGCCGCCACGGTCACGGCTGTCAGCGAACGTCCGTCCAGGTGCTCCGGAGACAGGCGCACGGCCTTGGCCGCAGGATCGTAGTGATCCCCGCCGTCGGCGGCCTCCACCCGCACATGGCCCATGCCGAAACGGTCCAGCAGGTGCCGCGCGAACTCCCCGCCCGTTCCGGGGTAATCCTTGCGTTCGCCGCGGTGGCGGCGCAACACCGCGTTCGCCCACCAGGACGGCAGGAACAGGGCCAGCAGCACGACGACGATGAGTACGACGAAGATCATGGGGCAAGAGAATGCGAACTCGATTCAATTATGGAGATTCCCCGGGGCGGGGGAAGTTCGCCATGCTACAACATTAAAGGCGCATACACTCGCAAGATCCGGGGGGTGAGGCGCTTTGCACCCGGCCTCCGGGGCCGTTGTGCAGGCCCCTGCACCCATCAAAGAGCCCGTTGCCGGTATCCCGTCGGCGCGCGGGGCGGCCGAGGTCGGGCGGGTGGGGGCAGCAGGGACAATCCCATGCGCCCGGCACGGGCAAGGATGCCAAGAGGGCTGTTCAGGGGATAGAATGAGACCTGTATGGTCAGAACAGTCGTATGAACAAGAGTACAGCCCCCGTGAACGCCATGTCCGCACAACCCATCCGGACCTTCGATGTCCCGGAAACCGCCAGGATCACCGCCCTCGTACCCCATTACACGGGCGAGGAACTGGAGGCGGTCCGCGAGCGCATCAAGCAGCTGCTCCGCCAACAGGACGCGGTGCTCGTCGCCCACTACTACGTGGACGAGGAACTCCAGCGGCTGGCCGAGGAGACCGGCGGCTGTGTGTCCGATTCTCTGGACATGGCGCGCTTCGGCCACGAGCATCCGGCATCCACCCTGATGGTGGCGGGCGTACGCTTCATGGGCGAGACCGCAAAGATCCTGAGCCCGGAGAAGCGCGTCCTCATGCCGACGCTGGAGGCGGAGTGCTCCTTGGACCTGGGCTGTCCGGCCGACGAGTTCAACGCCTTCTGCGACCGGTATCCGGACCGCACCGTGGTGGTCTATTCCAACACCTCGGTGGGTGTGAAGGCGCGGGCCGACTACGTGGTCACCTCCAGTATCGCCCTCAAGCTCGCCGAGCACCTCAAGGCCCGGGGCGAAAAACTCGTCTGGGCGCCGGACAAGCACCTGGGTGACTATATCCGCCGCCAGACCGGCGCCGACATGGTGATCTGGGACGGCTCCTGCGTGGTGCACGACGAGTTCAAGGCGGGTGCCCTGCGCGAACTCAAGGCCGAGCATCCCGAGGCCGCCGTGCTGGTGCACCCGGAATCCCCGGCGGGCGTGATCGACCTGGCCGACGTGGTGGGCTCCACGACGCAGCTGGTCAAGGCGGCCGCCTCCCTGCCCAACAGGACACTGATCGTGGCCACAGACTCCGGGATCTTCTACAAGATGCATCAGGGTGCGCCGGACAAGGCGCTGATCAAGGCCCCGACAGGGGGGCACAGTGCCACCTGCCACAGTTGTGCGCACTGCCCATGGATGGCCATGAACGGCCTGCACAACCTGCTCTCGACACTTGAATCCGGGGACAACGAGATCCATCTGGACGAGACGCTGCGCGTCAAGGCGCTGCGTTCCACCCAGCGCATGCTGGAGTTTGCGCACAGCCTGGATGCGCCCGTCATGGGGCAAGGGGACGCCTAGTGCAACCGCCAGGCGATGCCACGGACGACAGGCAGGCGATCATGAGTCTATCCCCGCGGCGGCGTCCGCCCATCCCCATGTCGGTGTTCCGCAAGATGGTGAATTCGCTGTCACCGGAGGAGCTGTCCCGGCTGCCGCCGGAGAAACTGCCCGACAACATCCCGCCCGACATCATCGAACACGCCCCCCTGTACTCAAGAAATGCCGTGGAAGGCCTGATCCTGGCCGCCAACGCGCATCACCTTCAGCAGCGCCTCCGCATTCAGGAGGATCACGGCGAAGAGGTGCTCAGCGCGCTGGACCGGGCCAAACGCACCGGCGACAGGGCCAACGTGAAGATCTTCCGCCAGAAACTGGAAGACATCGAGAAGCTCCTTGCCCAATGGCGCACCGACGGCCAGCCTGACTCGCTGACGGTGCTCACCAACAAGGTGAAAACCCTGAACGGCCTCCTGATGGACGTACGCACCGAGGCGGCGGAGACCGCAGAATCAGCACGGCTGCTGCGCGAGGAGAACGCCTCGGATGAACTCATGGATGCCTTTATCGAGGCCACCGCGCGACTCCATGGACACGCTGAGGACATCGAGCATCTGCTGGCCCGATACTATCTGGTGCGCATCGCCGTCACCCAGCATGAGATGCAGACCAAGGCCCGCCAGGTCGGCATGCTCGATCAGGAGGCGCGCATCCTGGCGGAACAGGAGGAA
>SLNU01000253.1 GCA_007132865.1 Bacteroidales bacterium
CGGTATTGTGCCAGGGAGCGGCTTGTTTTGATGGATGCAAACAATGCCTCCCCCGGGGCAAAACATCCCGCCATATAGTACCAAACACTCTTTATGTAACCCAATTGCTTTTTTTCGTTCCCGCAAGGATTGGCAAGCAGCTCCAAGTGGAATGCCCGCAGCATATCCCTTTTATTGGCTGCTGAAAGATTGACACCTTTAACCTCCAGGGCCAGAAACGGGTCCATCAGCAGGCCTCTGCCCAGCATCCAGCTGCGGATGGAAGGGAAGCGCTCTTTTATATTCAGGTATTGGGTCAGGTTGTACACATCCCCGTTGTAGATGAGCTCATGGCGGGTGGCCTGCAGGCAGGCAGCGAACCCCGGGAGATTGACCTCTCCCCGGTACACCTGGGTGCCGATACGTGGGTGGATGATGATCTCACGCAAAGGGTATTGGTCCAGGATGGGAAGCACCTCCAGGATTTCCGCAGGATGCTTGTAACCCAGCCGGGTCTTAATCGACAGCTCAATGGGAATCTCCCGGAAAACATGGTTCAGTATGCGCTCAATCTCCTCCGGGTAGGGCAAGAGTCCGCATCCCCGTTTCTTGTTCGCGATCCGGGGGAATGGACAACCCAGGTTCCAGTTGATGTGGTCGTATCCCTTCGCATGCATGGCCTTCCCGAACAGGATGATCTCCTCTGCAGAGGTGGAGATGATTTGGGGGATTGTCGGACAAAGGTTTTCCATTACCGGGAGAAGGTCCACAATTTTGGAAGGGGCGACGGCTACTATCCCGGTGCCTGACACGAAGGGTGCCATGTGCCCATCGAATCCACCGAAATGCCGGGCATGCGCATCACGGTAAGCCCTGTTGGTCAGCCCCTTGAATGGGGCCAGCAAAAGCCTTGGAAAATTGGGATGGCTGGTCAATGCGGCCTTGTGTTAATCTTTGCGGACGGCTTCTGCAATGGCCATGGAGAAGTCGTTCAGATCGGACGGGGACCGGGAGGTAATCAGATTGCCGTCGATGACCAGTGACTGGTCAAGGTAGGTCACCCCGGCCGCTTCCAGCTCCCCGCGTATGCCCTCTACCCCGGTGGAGGTCTTCCCATTCAGCACCCCGGCGGTAATCAGCACCTGTGGACCGTGACAAATGGCCGCAGTGGGTTTGCCGCTGTGAAAGAAGTCCCTTGCAAATGCAACCACCTCCTCATTTTCACGGAGTTTAGAGGGAGCATGTCCCCCGGGAAGAATCAGGGCGTCAAAGTCATCCACCGAGACCTCGGCAATCGATTTATCGATCCGGATCGTGAATTCGCTGTTGTAGGCCTTCACGATCACTTTTTGTGGACCGACCACCGTAATTTTTGCCCCTTGATTGGTCATATAGCCGATGGGGATATAAGCTTCGCCGTCGTGGAAGCCTTCGCCAAGCAAAACGGCGATTCTGACCTGACATTCCTTCTCCACTGCCAGTTGTGTGCGTTTCTGAAGAGAGGAGAACAACCAGGCGGCGCCCATTCCAACCACCGAATATTTTACCAGCGTTCTGATTTTCATCTTTTTGATTTTAGGGTAAATAATTTCCGACCATGCCGTGTTATAGGTAAAGGTACGAAAAAACAGCGTCTTAGGCAATAGAGAGTAGGGATCTGCGCGCGCGCGTGTCAAGGCAAAATATCCCAGGATTAATGCACCATAACATGGAATTTCGCAACATTTCTTCGGCGTGCAGGCTCTGCACCAGTATGTGAAATTCCGCTGAATTACCGCAGCTTAACATGGAACTCCACGCGGCGGTTCAGACGGCGCCCCTCTTCCGTTTCGTTGTCGGCCACCGGATTGTGCTCACTGAATGCCTTGGTGGTCAGGCGTTCTTCGTCTATGCCTTTGGATACCAGGAATGCCTTTACCGAAGCGGCACGGTTGTTCGAGAGAATCATGTTGTCAGCGGGAAGTCCCACATCATCGGTATGTCCATGGATCTCCAGCAGGTAGGGTGGATTGTCTGTCAGTACTTTCAGGACTTCCTCCAGTATGTGGTGGTGTACAGGCAAAATGCCATACCTGCCCGTTTCGAACAGGACATTCTCCAGCTTGCCTTCGAATACTGGTACGGGATCCGCCACCCTCCCTCTTTCTGCCGGGGGCACAAGCGCTTCCATCGGTTGAACGGTAGGGGCCGGTCCGGCTGGCTGTTCAGGCAGGGGCAGGGGCTTGGGAATGATCACCGGATCTTTGCCCTTGCCTAAGGAGACAACCAATCCGACACTATGTTTAAGATAATGGTCATTTTTTCCTCTAACAAGCAGGTCACGCTTGTCTTCATTGGTGAAATTGGAAGTCAGCTGGTACTGCAGTGCCAGCCTGGGTGTCAGCCGGAAGCCCAGCCTGGCACCATACTTCAGAATCGGGTCCATGCCTTCCGTATCGATCCCTGAAGGTTTTCCCTGGTTTTCGGAATAAAAGGCGATCCCGCCCCCGGCAATGATTGCAGGTGCAAACCAGGAGTCCTCCCCAAATATATAGCCGTTGTTCAGTTTGTAGGCAAACAATAAGGAAGCATCGGTTTTTCTGCCTCCAAAATGATTGTCAAACCCGCCCCAATAGCTGTAAGCGCCATGGGTGAGAGAGAGTCCCAAATCGAATGACGGACCAAGGTAGCGGTTCAGGGACAGGCCGGCAAACCCGTAAAACGGTTTGTTCCAGTCGAACATGGCATTTCCCAGGTCGCCGGAGTATTCGTTTTTCCCACCGTGAAGTCCCACATTCCATCGGTGCATGCCGGATTGGGAAAAGATGCCAGTCGCTGTGAATATGAACAGGGCGGAGGCCATTGCCATTTTTTTCAAGATGGCGGGTGTTGGCAGAAACATACCATTGGGGATTATATGTATGCCAAAGGTATAAAAAATATGGACGGTTCAACTAAAACGCAGACCCTGCCAGGACGAGTGCCACGATGCTTACCAGCTTGAGCAGGATGTTCAGCGAGGGACCTGAGGTGTCTTTCAGGGGGTCGCCTACCGTGTCACCTACCACCGC
>SLNU01000261.1 GCA_007132865.1 Bacteroidales bacterium
CGGCCATTGCGAGTGTCGACCCAGAAGCCGATCTCATCCCCGTATTCACAGGGGTTCAGTAGCCCCTGGTAATCCCGGAAGAGGGTCGGCGCTGCGGGATCCTGGTCGGGAACCAAGACGAGACCCGTCTGGCCGCTGTGGATCGGGCTGCTTTCGTCGACAGCGCTGGCAGAGCTGACAGACGGTGTGGCTGAGGCATCCTGGGCTTCGGCGGTGACATCGACACCCTGGGGGTATTCAAACCACAGTCGCGGGTAATCTACGCCGTCATCAATAAACCAAACCGCCGTGGCCTGCTCACCGTCATGAGCAGATTCCAGCACCATGTCCCAGGCGTCATCTAGCCCGGCAGTGGCCGTATCGGTGAACGTGTCGAGATTCCGCATCTCGGCCGTGGTTTTGCCGGTGCCTCCATCAGAAACAGACGTCCCAGATGACTCAGTGTCCCAGAAGCTGTTCAGGGGGGATGGCCCACCAGCTATCTTCCGGCAAATGAGACCCCCAATATCCCCGCTCCCGGCAGACACGACTCCGCTGCTGTAGCACCTCGTTGTTTCCCCGGCGCTTGCGTCCAGGGCATCCATCAGACCGCCGGAAAAACCGATCGTCGTGTGAACAGAACCTGTGTTGTAGCAGTCATGGATTATCCCACGGTCGCTTAAATAAACCACGCCCCCCGCCCTGTTATTGGCTGAGATGGAACCATAGTTTACACAACGAGCAGCCGTTCTCCCTGGACGGACCTCAGAGGCGACGCCTCCTATTCGCCCGCCACCCGAAGTGGAGATGCTTCCGTGATTTTCGCAGTCAAAAACATCGAGAACACGTGGCAGGCCAACCACTCCGCCCGAAAATACCTGCCCTGAAAAGGTAGGAGAGACGTTTCCGTAGTTTTTGCAGCCACGTACTTCCGAGACTTCGCCGCCGCTATGCCCAGAGCCAACAATGCCTCCAGCGAAGCTCCCGGCGATGACGTCGGCGTGATTAACACAATTCCTGACGATTGCCCCGAAGGCCATATAGCCGACAACACCCCCGGTACCCACGTTCGACAGCGTTGTGTTGCTCCTGGAGAAGCCAGAAGTTACCGCATTCCTTACTTCGGACCCTTCGTCTAGGACGATTCCAGCTAAAACCCCAGTCCTAAAAACCCCCGTTACGTCTGCATCTAAAACAGATAGATTTTCTACGACAACCGACCCTCCGGCGAGTCTTCCAAACAGCCCCGTATGGTGATTTGTTGGGGCGTTTGGCCGATCAATAAAGAGGCCAGTGATGGTGTACCCGGCACCGTTTAGGTATCCAGAAAACTCGGAACCGGACACAGGGCCAAGCGGCGCAAAGCCCTGGCCGCTATTCCAGTTGACCGTATCGCTGGCGTCAATGTCATTGACCAGGACGTAATTCCCGGCCAGGTCATTCTCCATCGCCTGCAATTCGGTGACGTTGCTAATCTCAATGGGCATCAGTCAGCCTCCCACTTGATCGCAGGCTCAAGAGCTTCCTCGGCCGCCGCCTTGATCGACTGCAGATGGTCGTACATTGACACGTTGCCGGGTGCCGCTTGGCGAGGCTGGATTGGTCCTGCCCCACCTGGTGTTCCACTAAGTGACCGCGTTGCAAGGTTGCGACGGTTGACCGGATGAAGTCGCTGGAATGACAGCGGGTCGGGAAAAACAAGCTTCATTCTTCTTCCACAAATTCAGTCCATCCGAACTGGCCTGGCACCCAGGTATTTCCGTCGCCGTGTGTGTTCTCCCATGTCTTGTTGTCATGCTGAACGCGAGTCACTTGGCCACGAACATTCTGGGCTGGGTAGGCGTCCTGCGCACCCGTCGGCTGAATCCAGTTCGGCGGATTGCCCATGTCTGGTTCTCCAGACCGGACAATACCGAACGTATCAACGTGCCACGAACGATCGACGATAAGTGACCCGTCGGCTTGCTCCTCCGCCACCATCGCGTGGCTGGTCCGCTCCTCCGTCTCCTCGCCGATGTGGGCTATGGATGCGTTGGTCGCCACCGACGTAGCCTGATCGTAGATGTGATCGGCGTCGGCTTTGTTGGCGAAAGTGGCGTGAACCAGGACGACGTAGGTCATCTGCCATCACTCCTCGGGCTAGGCCTTCTCTTTAATCTCAACATCCTGCAGAACAGAATTCTTGTTATCCCACTCGTATACGGTGCCGACTTTGACAGCACCGAGAGCGTCGACATTAGGGTCGTACGCGACCACGCGTATCCGGTCCGGGATCGACTTCGCCCCGTCGAGTTCGACCCAAACATGCAGCATCCCGACCGAAGCCGCCGTCGCCGACGATAAACCGATCACATAGTCGCCATCCCCCCGGTGATAGATTCCACCAGCGACGTGCGATCCCCCGGCCGACATGCTCGCGGGTGTGAGTGATCCGATCGTGCCGTTGTCAAGCTGATACCGGATCGCCAGACCGGACGTCGTGTGATCGACGTCGGTGATCTTGGCCCCGGTGGACGAGTCCATCAGACCGACGACGGCGTAGGGTTCGGAGGTACCAGCTTGAATCGTCATAGGTCACCTTGCAAGCGGCGGCGAGCGGATAGGAGGTGTGGCAGGATGGCGGTGACGGATGCAACTGCTTTTTCAATCGTGAACGCATTGATGAAAAAGGCATCGTTATGGAATCCCCCGATGGCATCGAACGCCACGACAAGCTGGTCGCCGACCACGACCTCTGTCTCTATGTCCCAGCTGACGGGTACCGGCTCGCTTCCCGGTGCGATCAAGTCCGTGAAAAGCAGGGTGGTGTTTTGGAAAACGAACACGCGAATCCCGTCTCCGCTGTTTCGCGTGTGCACCGCCTCTCCTGTGATTCGCGAAGTACCGTCAAAATGGGATGTGAACGCTGCTAAGTGACAGGCGTCGGTACTGCCGTTATTTCCGGTGTGCGACGATCCATCCGCGACAAAATACGGGGTGTCAAAGTTGCCCGAGCCATACCATCGGGTCGCCGTGTGGAACGGGAAATTCGTCCATCCAGACAGCGAGA
>SLNU01000047.1 GCA_007132865.1 Bacteroidales bacterium
GGGTCTTAGGCAGGTGGATGTCGATGGTTACACTCAAGACGAGATTTCAAAAATTGAGAATCGATCAGATATAAAGCTCTCCACCCTTATTGATTATATGAAAAGCATAGGAATGGGGGTCAGAATTTTGGGTATTCCACAAAATGATGATGAGGAAGAGTTTGAGATTTTGACAGCCAAAGCTAAGTAAGTTTATCCCGCAAATACAGAGCTCCCGCGAGCACACTCCTGAGTGCAGGGGAGAGCTGCAAGCATCGATCAAGAATGAAAGTGATAAGTCCTGCAATTGGGGCACCTGGTGCAGGCATACTTCTTGGGGGGCATTTTTGTGAGTTTGGCAATTTATTTGGATCTACTCGCTGATGTTAAGTCTGCCCCATGGCTTAAAAGCAGGCTATAGGTGTAGGGACATATCCTTCGTGTAATGAGTTTTTTCGTTCATGTAATTATTCTAGTCTCATACATCTTGGACTTGGGCCTCAAAGGGATAGGGCTGGGCACAGTTTTTGTATTGGGTAAGGGGCTCAGGATTCACGTAATTGATTCGAGAGCTGGAAGGAGCCCATTCGTGACAATGTTTAACCTTAAGAGCCTGAGTGGTTTGCTGTTGTGTTGGGCGACTGTCTTTGGGCTCCATGCTGAGGCCAGGGCTCTTAGCCTCCATGGTCGGGTAGTGGACGTTAACAGTCCTGACAAGGGCATCGGCGCAGTGATTGTAAGGGCAACCTTTGTAAGCGGGGATGAGGCGGAGGCTCTGACCAATCCAAATGGTGAATTTCGAATGGATCTGGCGGGGCGAACCGGGATTGTCAATCTCACCTTTGACCGTATTCTCTATGGGTCGAGTTCGCTAATTTTCGAGATAGAAGACAATACAGGTTCAGAGACTAAGAGCATCTCTCTGTCTGCTGTAAGGCTAATAGCCATAGGTAGGAGTCTCCAGTACTATGAAGATGCCATTGATCAGTTTTTGAGCCAGAGTTCTGGGGATCAGTCGGAGTGGGACAATTCGTGGTTGCGGTCGGCTTTCTGTGGTCTGGATATAGAGGCCAGGGCCCACATTGGAAGCAGTCTCACCCGTCGGATAGGCCCGAGCGATGCCAGTGCTCTGTTGCCAGACCTATTCTCCGCCGCACCCTGCAGCTCTCCTAGGGTTGGTCAAATTATTAATAAACTAAATGAAATATATAATGACAATCAATTCACGAGCCTTAGCACCTGCAAACTTGATTTGGTTGAGATAAGTGAGCTTAGGATGCTTGGGACAGTGACCTCAGCCTATGGTAGAGTCTGTAGTTATATCGAAGTTAATCACAGCTTCAATATAGAAACAGAGCAAAGGTGCTACACAGTTCAAAGAAAAGTTCTGGATGAGCCCACCTGCAGAAGGGGCTTTGGTTATTAAATTCTGCCCTTTAAATTAGGGGTCAAACAGACAGGAAAGTAATGGAGGTTTAAGTGATGAGAAGTAGATTTAGATGGACTGTTATATAGATCTACTCGCTGTTTTAAGTCACGGCAGCAAGCTTAAAACAGGTATCCCGAAGAGTTGGGGCATATTTTAATGTTTGGCTTCTTGTTTCTATCAGAAATGTGGTATCCCGAAAATAAGGAGACCCTGAAATAATGCGATGCTGAAGGTGGGAAGGAGTGTAGATAAATCTCTCCAGCATGAGAGTCGGGGAGCCTCGGGGCCAGCGGTGGATTTTATGGAAGAGACGTATATAACGAGCTGTCGGGTTTAAATACGAAGGCCAGAAGTCCCGGCGGGAAGGCTCCTGAATGCAGAGATGAGAGCTGGAAGCATCGACCAAAAGTGAAAGTGATAAATCCTGCAATTGGGGCAGCCGGTGCAGGCGTCGTTCTGGGGGGGCTTTTTAACGGACTTGGTGATTTATAGCGAATAGTTCTATTGAAGAAAGAGGCCGTATGTCATTGAGACTGTAGACGACTGACTAGTTTGTCGACGTATTCTGGACTAAAAAGACATTTTAGGGCCAGGTTTTATGGCATAGTATTTGCTCTTGGTTAACTAGGTGTCTGTTTACGCAATACTTTTTAAGGGGGTTTTTCATGGGGCTATGGCAAAGAGCGACTTCATTTAGATGTGCTACAGGGCTTTGCATTTTAATGATAATTGGTTCTCTTGGATGTAAGGAAAAAGACAGTTTATCTAGTGCAGTAAATTGTATAGATAGCGAGGCTATCAATTGTGCTGATGAAAATATAAGCGACAGTGATGATACCAGTATAGGTGAATCTGAAGTGTCCTTGGAGTTGGAAGATCCTAAGGATCCTAAGGAGCCTAAGGAGCCTAAGGAGCCTCGTCAGATTAGTGGCCACGGTTTGTTCACCTGCCATGGTGATTTCTGTTATATAGTTTGCGATGGTGAAACAGTTGCAAATTTGTTACAGAAAGGTGAATCAGGATTTTGTACTGATATAATTAGTAACTCTGGTAACGTTAGAGGGACTTATGTATCGCACCTTATTGATAGGAATGAAGCATCCAAAGACGATATCGCTCAGGCGGTAGGCGTAACATTTATTTTAGCAGATTATCAAAAGGGGTCTAGTAGCTTTGTTAAGGCTAAGTCTTCATTCGTAGAAGCATCTTTGTCTTGTGATGTGACCTTCATGGATAATAATCGAAGTTCTTCTACCCTATTTGGGAACATAAGACATTACTCTTTCGGCAGGGATGAATGCTACTATGAAGCCACTGGGTTAAACGAACAACCAGTCAGGGTCCCCATCGTAGTAGGAGGTGTGGTGCAATTTCAAAGAGGAGTAAGATATAATTTGACCAATGACGGAATTGATCTAAACCATGGATTATTTTTCCCATTTGTCTCTTTGAACAAGGATACTACCGTCCGCAATCTTATTAAAACCCAATTTGAAATTGATGGGTTTACTTATGACGCTTACGAAAGCGATGGGAACATTCTAACTAAGTGGTTTAGCAGGTTATCTGTATATACTCGAGAGGAAATCTATTTAGGTCGCAGCAGAGTTACA
>SLNU01000300.1 GCA_007132865.1 Bacteroidales bacterium
GCTTTCGTTGCTCTTTACGGCCGGTGCACTGCCCGGGCTCTCAGTCCGACTGGTACTCCTTACGGCCGGGCTGCTGCTGCGGTCCTCAGGACGGCTTGTGCTCCTAACCGCCGGCTGGCTGTTGCGGCCCTCATTGCTGCTGCGCTGTATGGTTGTACCGCGCTCGGCAGGTTCGATCCGGGAGCGTGAAACCTCCTGGTTACCGGCCCTCCCGGCGGTTCCGGGACGTACTGCCGGCTGGCGTGCAACATCCTGGCGTTCTGTCCTGGCCGGGGCGGCGGTGCTCCTGTTGCCAGAGGCGGCTGCCCTTGCGCCCGGATTGCCGACCGATGTGCCGGTACCCCTGTGGGCGCGAACTTCTTCAAAACGTGCCGTACCTTCCCTCCGTAATTCCGGACGGCTGTACGTTGATTTGTAAGAACCCCGGTGGATGTTTACCACCACCACGGGGGAGTGCCTGCGGATGTTCGTATAATAGGTGGTGTGGTAAACGACGGTCCGCGGACGCCTCCAGGGCCTGTAGTAAGTGACGTAGTGGGTGTGCATGGGATAGTGGAACCCATAGTAGTAGTGATAGTAGTGGGCCCTCCAGGGTTGCCAGTAGACCGGGTAGTAGCCGTAGCGCCATGAGGGGCGGTATACGACGTAGGTCGGGCTATAGATATAACTGACCATTGGCCAGGCAGCCACTTCATAATAGGTGGTCGTGACCACCCCGGCCCTTGCAGGCGTGCCCCTGTCGCCGGTGTATCCTGGATTCGGCCTTTCGGCATAGATGGGCTCAATGATATAGTTCTCTCCATACAGAGCCTCGTCGCCAATCAACTGGACCAGCACAGCACCATCCCGTAGTTTCTCAACCACGAACACGGCCACATCCTGATAGTCCTTTTCATTGAGGGCAACCCGAAGCACGATGTTGTGGACATTACCATCAGCGTAATCGAGGACCATGAGGTAGTCTACATAGCCGTCCCCGTTCAGGTCGAGGTTGTTGATCATCTGCTCAGGATCGTTCAGGGCCCTTTCAAAGGCTTCAAGGGTTTCCGCCTCCTGGAATAAGTTCATCACGGCATAGAGGTTCAGGTTGTCCCCCGGCAGGCCAAGATATTCCCTTTGTGTGGCCTGTGCCATAAGCACTCCGCTTCCTGCGAACAGGAGGGCAATTACTAGGGTAATCATTGACTTTTTCATGGCTTCTGTATTTATGGGAAGATTCATTTCTTCACCCAATAAAAGACAAAAGCCGTGCCAAAATGATACCACCTTGTGCTAATCCCGTCTCAAAACACTATTCTTTGATGCATCGGACGCTAAAAGCTTCAACGGTCTGGTCTAAGGAAGTGAACCGGGCAAGCGGGTCGTCATAGAATAAATAAAAGGACCGGCTTTGAAGTTCTCCTCCTGCCAAAGTCGATGTCCACCAAAGTCCGCATTGCCCCAATTCGTAAAAACTATAATCGTCATTGTCGATCCATACTCCCGCTCCGGGCAGGGCGGAGAAGCCGCTGCTGTTGTTCAGCTCCGGCATATATCCCGGAGAACCTTCTACAGTGGAGGAATTCCAATTTAATTCATCTGCAAGGGTCTTGGCGTAATGATCGCTCCAGGGTGCTGCCCCATCGTGAAGGAAACCGTTGGCTTCAAGGTAATACCCAAGGTTATTATAATCCGCCTCTGAGGGCAGCCGCCATCCCGTCGGACAGGCTGTAGTCATGGCCGCACCCCAGTTGTAGAGCACCCCATAGGTTTGATATGCCGGGGTGGCCTTGGCTTCCACAACGCTTTCGCCCGTATATCCATGCACATAATACCTTGGTTCCTGCGATGGATCGTTCAGGTTACTTACTTCAGGCAAGTAAGCCAGATTCTCCGCCATCCAGGTCTGGCTGCCCAGGGTGACGGCTTTGTACTCCCTGCCATCGCGGTCATCGGTGAATGTGCCCGTGGACTTGGTCAACATGCCTTCAATCCACACGGTGACATAGCTGCCGTCCTTTCCCTTGACTTCTACGTCGATCGTGGTGTACTCCCCCAGGTCGTAGATCAATTGGGTAATGACCAGCGGGTTCCTTCGGAGGTTTTGTGAGGAGAACTCCTGTGTTCCGTTCACGTAAACCGAGACACTCTGGACGGTATTCGATCCGCCGTCCCCGTTTTGGATCACCAGGGCGAAGGTTCGCTGGAAGCTGGCATGATCTGGATTTGGCAGCGTTACGGTCTGTGTCTGCACCCTGCCTTTTGCAGGGTAAAAAGTGGCTGGTCCGACAAACACCTCAGGGAACACCACCGTGGATTCAATGGAGGAAAATACGATCATGCCGTCACCCTCTTCCCCCTCATTGAGTGCACTCAGTTCAAACAGCTCGTCCTGCTGGCAGGATTGAAAGACCAATGGGAGCACAACGGCACTTGCAATGAGGAGGAAAACCCCCTTGATAATGCGCTGCATGTTTTTTCTTTTTTTCATAGCGTGTGTTTTTTGTGTGGGTTATACTGTGCAAAGCATCCCCCCGGCCGGTGCAATAAATGACCCCGCCGATGGGATGCGGTTTTTTGCGAAAATTAGGGATTGCTGAAACACGGAAGGGAAAACAGACCCGGATCCTTGCACCGTTTTTATAATAATAGTGCATAGAAGGATTCCAGCACCGGGCTATTCCCAATTGTGCGTGTTGTCGGATGCTATTCCTTTATGCGCCCCGAATAGGTGCTGGGACAAATGCCTTCAAATTTTTCGAAGGTGGCCCGGAAGGTGTTTCGGGAGGAGAAGCCTGACATTTTACCAATTGCCTCCAGGGTCAGCAGGCTGGCCCTGCCCTCCCGGATAAGCCCCTTTGCGTGCTTAACGCGCCAATGATTTCGGTATTCGGTAAACGGCTGTTGTCTCACCTCACGGAAATAATAGCCCAGATGGTGCGCCGGGATGCGCACATGGGCCGACAGCCAGGCCAGGTTGAAGTCCGGGTCCAGGTAGGGCTTGTGATCCTGCATGCAGGCCTCCACTTCCC
>SLNU01000012.1 GCA_007132865.1 Bacteroidales bacterium
CATTTATGGCTGCATCATTTTCATCTGTTATGCTTGATATGTTTATTGTTATTGTGTCGTGTTCTATTATTTCTGTTGGTATCCTGCTTATGTCTGAATTGTCTTGTGGTGTTTCGTTTAATATTGCTGATATGCTATTGCCTATTATTTCGAATTGTTGTGTTTCAGTGAAGTCTCCATAGTAAAAATTCTTAGATACAGAAAAATTATAATCATAAACATCATTATTCAAATCACCAAGAGGACTTACAAGACAGCGATAAACACCAAGAGACTCCTCAACTAATTCAGCACAAACAAAATAAGCAGAATCAGGAACAATACTAACACCAGAGACAAGCTCTGAAAACTCATCCACGACCTCAATGGTAACATTAAAATTACTATTACGAGGAAGAACCTGCAAATCAACAGGACTAATAATAGACGCATCCAAATATCCATAAACCGCGACATTAAATGATTCCCTCAAAGGATAAGATAAATACTGAGAAATATTATTTTCAAGCGAGAACAAACCAGGAACAAAACTTTGATCAATCTCGAAGCTCTCAATGTAACCAGTGCTACTAGTAACACCACTTCTAACTATACTTCCTAATGTAACAAAATATTCACTAACAAACTGATCGCTCAAAGAGCCACCTCGACTATAACCCACACTGCTAACATTTAAAATTAATAAATTAGGATCTGATAAATCAGGCAATCTATTAAGTCTAACCTCTCCTCCAAACTCTAAAGGATTCAGCACTGTATTTGCAACAATCCTATCAGAGACATACAAATTCTTAACACCAGACTCAAATATGTTATAACCTTGAGATTGAGGAACTCTCAGAGAATAAGTGTGATTGCCAACGCCAAGATTTAAAGAAAACAAGTTAAAACCGCAAGCGCCAAGCTCATCAGTAAAAGAAGACCTGCGAGCAACACCATTAATTAAAAGATCACACTGTAATCCCTCAACACCTAAACCAGAATAATCATCTGCAACTTCCAAGAAAACCTGCTCAGTAACAGAATCAGACTTGTTAATGATTAAATTAGAACTGGAAATATTAACTGCGCTCAAATTCCTTCTAACAACCAAAGGCCCGCTAAAAAATAGAACTTGAGGAACATTAATCACATCAACACCATCATAATCAGAGAAATTCAAAACTAACAAATTACTACCAACAAAACTAACATTAGTAACAACACTAAAATTGACCACTAATCCATCCTGTGAATCAACAAAGAATTCAAAGCCACCAACATCAACAACTAAATCAGAACGAACCAAATCACCCTCATCATCAGAAAAATTCACGAAGACACTATACGACTCACCCCAAATCAAAGACTCAGGCACAAAAGACAAATTTTCAAGAACAGGAGGATGATTCAAACTAATAATTAATTCATTAAAATTATCCTGATGAGATAAATTATCCAGATAAAAATCAGAATCAGTGCTCGCATCAATAACAATGACGCCTCTCGCATCCACATCAATATCATACCATAACTCATTACCAACAAGAACTCTTTGAGGAACCAAATTATCAGAATGTCTAATCACAGAATCATCAACAAAGAAACCGCAAGAATCAGTAACATTCACATCCAACCAAACACTACTACCAGGCGTATAAACACCAGACACATCTAAATAAGATAAAACAACCTCATCCCTAACCAACAAATCTCTAACACTCTCATTTTGAACAATAACCAAATCATCACCAGAAACATCCGCAACGACACTAACATTACCATAACCAACAACCAAACCACAATCAGGAACAAAATCAAAAAGACAAGAACCATCAGAAAAAACAGAACTGTGAAAAAAATCACCATTAACAAACCAATCACAAGAAGACACAACATCAACAACTAAATTACCAAGATTATCCCTAAGCTCCGCGACAACACCAACAGGAACACCCCTTTGAGAAACCAACAAATCATCAGAACCAACAATATCCAAAGAAGCATCCTTCTTCACAGTAACCATAATCTCAGGCCTGAAAATATCAACATAAAAAGGACTCTCAGTCAACAAAGTAATATTAAAAACATCAGAAGAACTACCAACATTATAAACAGCGCTAAAACCAGACAAAGTCGTCTGCTGAGACGTATTATCCCTAAACTTCACATGACCAGAATGAGCACCCTGCAAAGAACCACAACTATCATTAACCTCAGCCAACAAATCAATAGTATCACCAACACTCCTAAAAATAAAACTCTCATTAGGCGATAAAAAACCAAGAGAGACAAAATCACGAACAAACAAAGACAACGCACTAGAAGAATCAACCACACTAACAAAAGAATCATCAAAATAACTAACATTAACCTCAAAACCAACACTACCAACATCCAAACTACAACCAGGAACAAAATCCAAAGAACACAAACCACCAACTAAATCAGAACTATTAACAAAAACACCACCAACAAACCAATCACAAACACCACCACCAAGAACAAGATCACCCCTACTATCAAAAACGCCAGCAACAAACTCACCCGAATCATTCCTAAACAAATCAACAACAGACAACTCACCATCCAAAACCACAAAACCAGAATCCCTAACAACCAAACCACCAACAGAAACATTCGCAGGAAAATGATAAGGTCTATTTACGATTATCGTGATGTTTTGTTCTCCTGTGTTTGATTGATCGCTTGGTTCGTAATCGCAAGTGTATCTTCCCTGGCTTATTGTTTGTTGATTTGTGCAATTGCTTAAGTCATCACCAGTTATTATGATGTCAGCATTTATGTTTTGACTGTTTATGAATCTTTCATCTGTTACGTTGAAATATATTGTTATAGTTTCTTTTCCTTCAACTGGGTCGCTTATATATACAGTATCTTGAGTGAAATTTGTTTTCACGTTTAGTAATCCGTATACGTCGAAGTAGTAGATTTCTTCTAGATGTGTGTAGCCTTCTTTTGATAATGTTAGTCTTAATTCGTATCTTTTTGCATCTGATGCACTTGA
>SLNU01000003.1 GCA_007132865.1 Bacteroidales bacterium
ATTGCATGCATGGCCGCTCAATATTCAATCTTGCTGTCCAGTTCGATCCAGTCCTGAAATGGCCTGAAGGCATGCTGGCAGTCAATCTGCTCCGCCCTGACCGACCTGTCACGTGGTGAGCGTCTGACTTCCTGGTAGATGAATGAGTCGTCGAACCCTGCCCTGGCAGCATCGGTATGTTCGGCTGCATAATAGATGGCGCCGATCCGTGCCCAGTAGACGGCGCTAAGGCACATGGGGCAAGGCTCACAACTTGTGTAAATGACTGCGCCGTCCAGCTTATAGGTGTTCAGGTTCGTGCAGGCGTCCCGGATGGCCATCACCTCGGCATGGGCCGTGGGGTCATTCACCGAGGTGACCCGGTTTACGCCGCGTCCGACCACCCGTCCGTCTTTTACGATGATGGCCGCAAAGGGTCCGCCAGTGCCGGCATGGACATTGGCCGTGGCCATTTCAATGGTTTCCTCTATCAGATCTTTGTGGGTATGGCTCATAGGCAAGATTTGGTTACAGGCAAATCTACAAAATAATTTGGTTTGGGAGGAACATGCAGGCCCTGAACACCGTATACCAATGCAGATGACGTAAACCCTTTGTCAAAACGTGTATTTGGTTATATTTGAAGACCGATTCGCCTGGCCTTAACCGTCTCATGAAGGGTAGGGCCGGCAAGATGTTTTATTCGATGGACCTACACCAACAAGATGCGCTAAAGGAGTTCATGGAGGCCAGGACTGCCTTTTATAACCAGCCTGCTTTTGTCTCGACCGATCCCATTTCCATTCCCCATATGTTCACGATCAAGGAGGATATGGAAATCTCTGCGCTGCTGGTGGCCAGCATTGCATGGGGCAACCGCAAGAGCATACTCAACAGCGGCCGGAGGCTGGTGGAGTTGATGGACCTGCGGCCGGCGGCATTTATCCAGGGTTTCACGGAGCGTGACCTGATTCCCTTCAAGGGCTTTGTGCACCGCACCTTTAATGAATTTGACCTCTTGTGTTTTTTCTATTCCCTGCGCAACATCTATGAGAAGTACGGCGGACTGGAAGCGGTGTTCCGCGAAGGCGGCGGGAGGTCACGCGACATCAGGAAGGCGCTGATCCATTTTCACAAGGTATTCTTTGAAGTCCCGCATCTGAAAAGGAGTCGTAAGCACTTGGCGAACCCCGCTGAAGGATCCGCCGCAAAACGGCTCAATATGTTTTTGAGATGGATGGTACGCAGGGATGAGAGCGGTGTTGACCTGGGGCTGTGGAAAGCATTCAGGGCTTCGGACCTTTATTGTCCGCTGGACGTGCACTCCGGAAGGGTTGCAAGGCAATTGGGGCTGCTAAGCCGGAAACAAAATGACTGGAGGGCGGTGGAAGAACTCACAGCCAATCTTCGCAGGCTGGACCCCGTTGACCCGGTGAAATACGATTTTGCGCTGTTTGGTATGGGGGTGTTCGAAAAGGAGTACTCAGGTCGGATGCCCCCTTTTTGACCGCATGCGCGGATTATTCCGCTGATTGCGTATTTTTGCAGAAAGCCTGATCCATGCGGATAGATATTCTGACCATTTTTCCGGATATGTTCCGGGGCCCGTTTTCTGAGTCCATTTTAAAAAGGGCGGTGGAAAAGGGACTTGTGGAGATTTGCCTGCACGACATCCGGGAGTTCGCAAGCAACAAGCACCGGCGGGTGGATGACTATCCGTTCGGTGGCGGTGCGGGAATGGTCATGATGATCGAACCGATAGAGCGGTGCATGGAGTCTCTGACAAAGGAGCGGGCGTACGACGAAGTGATCTTCATGACCCCCGACGGGGAACTGTTTGACCAACCCATGGCCAACAGGCTGTCAACGCTCAACAACCTGATGGTGCTCTGCGGACACTACAAGGGGATTGACCAGCGCATTCGCGACCACCTGGTCAGCATGGAAGTATCCATTGGGAATTATGTGCTTTCAGGAGGGGAGCTGCCTGCAGCCGTAATGACCGACGCCGTTGTCAGGCTGCTGCCGGGGGTACTGGGCGACGAGACCTCCGCCCTTTCAGATTCGTTTCAGGATGGGCTGCTCTCCCCCCCAGTCTATACCAGGCCTGCAGAATACAAGGGATGGAAGGTGCCGGAGGTGCTGCTTTCCGGTCATGACCGGAAGATCTCCGAATGGCGTCATGAGCAATCCCTGGAACGCACGCGCAGGCTGAGGCCCGGATTTTTTAAGAATTCGGAATAAAATAGGTCCTGCTGTTTTTTAGTTTCAAATATTTCCCTAACTTTGCACTCCATTTTGAGCGAAGAAACATCCAAAATATTTTACCGATGAACCAGAAGGAGATAATGAATTATGTGCAGGGCCTGGCAGAAATGAAGGAATGGCCCGCATTCCAGGCTGGAGACAATGTAACGGTGCATTACATGATCCGGGAAGGCAACAAGGAGCGTATCCAGCCCTTTCAGGGTGTTGTGATCCAGCGCAGGGGCCAGGGAGCCACTGAAACCTTTACTGTAAGGAAGATATCCGGCAGCACCGGCGTGGAAAGGATCTTCCCCGTCAACTCCCCTTTTATTGAGAAAATCGTGCTGAACCGCCGGGGTGTGGTAAGAAGGGCACGTATTTTTTACCTGCGCAAGCTGCGTGGCAAGAAGGCCCGCATCAAGGAAAAACGCATCTAAGGTTTTATTGACCCACTATATCCCCAAGCCCTTTTTCGTTAAGGGCTTTTTTTTTATTTTCGCATACAGGTTCAATGCCCTGTTTATTCCCCCCGGGGAACGGGGTGCCGCAGAGACAAGTAAACATAAAAAGTAGCAATATGAAGCAGATAATTGAGTGCGTTCCGAATTTCAGCGAGGGCAGGGACCTTGCCGTGATTGAAAAGATAACCAGTGAAATAGAGTCCGTGGATGGGGTAAAGTTGCTGGACGTGGATCCGGGCAGCGCCACCAACCGGACGGTGGTCACCTTTGTGGGGACTCCCGCAGAGGTTGTTGAGGCCGCCTTCAGGGCCATCCGGAAG
>SLNU01000357.1 GCA_007132865.1 Bacteroidales bacterium
CTTTTTCCTGATTCCCGGGGTCGGGGCCCAGGGCGGGGACCTTTCAGAGGTTTCGCGGATCGCAATGAACCAGGATTGCGGCATCCTGGTAAACCTCTCGCGCAATATCATTTATGCTTCCACTGAACCGGACTTTGACCAGGGGGCAAGGCTGGCTGCCGCTAAGGTGCAAAAGGAGATGGAAGCCCTGCTACGCATGAAGCAAATAATTTAGCAGGATCCCACAAACCCATTTTGGTTTCTATTGCGTTTCCCCTCAGGCCTCATTAGGTTTTCCGCTGCGCCTGAAGGTTTCCTGTTGTGCTTTCCTATACGTTTCCGACAATTACTTTTTCAGAGAAGATCTGGCCCTCGCGGGTCATACGTACAATGTAGATACCGGGTCGGACCTGCAGGCTGGTTTGGTAGGAGCCTTGCGGAACCTGGTCGCTGCCGGTTACTGCTGCCCCGGTCGCGGAAAACACCTGCACTTGGGTTGCCCCGTGCCAGGGGTTGACAATGTGCAGCTGCCCGTTGGCGTGGTAAACTTTTGGCTGGAGCTCTTCAGCAAAATGGGTGTTGGTGGTCGTTTCCTCCCCGAACTGCAGCAGGAAGCGCCCCGGGGCATCTCCGGCAAGGGCGGCGAAGGTATAGGAGGGGCTGCGGCTCAGGTTGTGGCTTTCCCCGCTTACAAGGTCAATCAAAAATACTTCTTCATCAAACCACTGCATGCCTTCCGCATGAATCGTATAGGTGGCGTCGGCACCCGGGTGGAACCTGACCGGAATCTGTGTATGATTGGTCCATTGGTCCAGGAAGCTGATGCTATATGGGGTATCGTTTTTCTCGGTGTACAAGGCCGGGGCTTCGGGATAGACGGAGAATAATTTTTCCGAGCCACCCTGGCTGCTGAGGTGACCGAATTCAATGACCATCTCGTCCCCATAATGGTTGCCATCTCCCTCAACGGCCAGCCTCAGGATCCGGGCCGGACCATCGTCTGACGGTTGTGTGTGATGTACCCGGGCCTCATTGCCTATGGTGAGGGTTTCCCCGTCTGCTTCCGCCCTGACCCAGAAAGCCTGCATGGGCCGGATGTACCTGCTGGCCCCGACCGTCCCTGTCTGGGAGGCTGACATGCTATTGTAGGCGCCATAGTTGCCGAGCTCAGGATTCCAGACCCAATAGCTGTATCCGCCGGCAGTGCCTCCTGTAGACTTGAGGTTGTTGCGACCACTCCATCCGGATGGCGCATTCCAGTCAATCGCCGAAGGGTAAGGGTTGCCTGCGAGGTTTAAACCCTGGTTGCCTGACGAAGCTTTGTTCGACAGGCTCAGCATTACTTCACCGCTTTGCAGATTGCCTGAAAATGTTTTTATGGGTTCGCTGTCCTTGTCAAAGGAATAGGCAGCCAAATAGCCTTTGCCGGGAAGGAAGGCACTGCTTCCATTGTTGGCTTCCTGCCATGCCGGGAGGTCTGATGGATCATCCGCTGAGACCCAGGCCTGTCCGGGCTCATGCCAGCCAAAGATGGCCCCGCCCGTGAAATCCTCATTGATCGCCTGTCCACTTACCGGAGCGGCCAGCATATGGGAGGAACCGGACGGACCTCCGAAATAATAGCCGACTTCAGCCTGAACGCTGCCGGAACCATGGATCAGGGAGCCACTTCCCCGTTCGTCACTGTGGATCCGGATGGGGGCAATCGTCGCACCGGCCAGGATGTTTCCGGTGGTAAGCCGGCCAAGCGGAAAGACGGTGATCGGAGGGTTTTCGGAGGTGTGTCCGGCAAGGTCAAGTTCAGGAATAGAAAGCTCCCCTTCGCTGTAAATAAGAATGTGCCCCTCTCCCTCGAGTACGATGGGTGTTTCTGAGGTGGCCCGGGCGATGATGTGCACGCGGCTGGAGCTTTCCGGCAATGCCGGAGGGGCTACTTTCTGGTTTTTGTCAAGCGACCAGTTGTTCAGGTCGTTCCAGTCACCATCTGCCAGGAAATAATAATCCTTGGGTTCTTCCGGTTGGGCAATTCCGAGTCTTTCGGCCAGGGCCTCTATCGCGGCGGCTGCATTCAGCCTGCCGGTTCCCAACTTGCCCGTGAATTCCGGATTCTTGGAGTAATGGTCGTCTGCCGTGGCCTTGATGATCCCGATTACTTCCTCGGCGGTCAGCTGGCCCGGCGCCATGGAGACCATCAATGCGGCCACACCTGACACATGCGGACTTGCCATGGAGGTTCCGGAACTGCTGCCATAGCCATCGGCTCCGATTGTACTGACAATGTGCACCCCCGGTGCAGAAATATCCACCCAGTCGCCATAGGTGGAATTCAGGGCCTTCACATCCATGCTGTTGGTGGAGGCCACTGCAATGGTTCCGCTGTAAGAGGCCGGGTAAATCTCTTCATCTTTTCCGCGGTTCCCGGCCGCAAACACCGTAATGCCCCCAACAAGAACATCCCCTCCTCCGTGCGTATTGAAATAATCGATGGCATCCAATGCGATCTGGTCGTATACCCCAGGTGAGGAGTAGCTCCAGGAATTCTGCGAGATGGCTGCCCCGTTGTCAGCGGCAAATACGGGGGCAAGGTGAAAGCCACCGGTGCGGTTGTCACCGAAGACCTGGCAGGACATGATCCTTACGCCGTCTCCGGTTCCAGTTCCTCCAGCGATACCGGAAACACCGATGCCGTTGTTGGTCACAGCAGCCACGGTACCTGCCACGTGGGTGGCGTGGTTGCCCGGGAAAATCTCATGGGTTTCGTTTGCAAAGTTGTAACCAAAGCGGCCCTGCCCGTCCTGCCACATATTTGCTTGGAGGTCCGGATGATCGGTATGGATCCCCCCGTCAACGATGGCGACGATTACGGCGGGGTTCCCCGTTTCGTAAGACCAGGCCTGGATGAGTCCGATGTCCACCCCGGGTGTTCCGCCATTCTGCCCGAAGTTGTAAAAACTCCACTGGTCGGCCAGCCTCGGGTCGTTGTTCACATCCCCCAGTGCATTGGTTTTTTCCCAGCCATGCA
>SLNU01000223.1 GCA_007132865.1 Bacteroidales bacterium
CGGATCACGAAATCAAGGCTCACGTCGCCCCGCTTGCCGTTGACCATGAGCGACGAGTTCTGCAGCTCCAGCTCAGGCTCCCGGATGTCCAGATCTTCAAGATCGAAACTCATGCCCTCGTAGATCACCAGCGGCCGCTGCGGGTTGATCATCACGTCGTGCGCGCGCATCAGGGGCACCAGCACATGGGGGAAGGTCTGCCCGGAAAATGACACGTACGCCAGCGTGAAACGTTCCAGCAGTGACATGTCGCGTGTCCTGCGTCCCTCGCGCCGCACCTTGAGGCACACGCGTTCGGTCGCATCGGCGATCTCGAACGACGGCGCGTCGGTGTCGGGGAAATCCAGGTCGGTATCCGCACCCACCATGTCGGTGAAGGAAAAGGCCATGCATTCGCTGAGCCCATAGCGCTCCAGCACCAGGGAGAACAGGAGGTCGCCGGGCACAACGAAGCGTTTGGCGCCCGGATTGTGGATGGGATTGAAATCTCCGGCGATCTCCTTGGCGAACCTGCTGCCCTGTTGCGCGGTAATTCGGGTGAATCCGTCCTGCGTGTCGTGGAAAGCATCCAGATACATGGTGATTGTGCGTCGCAATGGGGTGAAATGGCCCGGCATTCTACAACGGCCGAGGGGTGCCCGGTATCCGTGTCCACGCGGCGTCCTTTTCCGCCCCCGGCCTCAGTCCCTGGCCCGGTCCCGGAGCCAGCGGGCCAGTGCCTCGGGCGCCATGGGGCGGGCGATGTGATAGCCCTGGGCGCTGTCGCAGCCGAGGATCTCCAGGAGCCGGAGCACCTCCTCGTCCTGCACGCCCTCGGCCACCACCGTGTAGCCCAGGTTATGGGCCAGATCCACGGTGGAGCGCACGATCACCGCGTCGTTCTCGTCCTGACACATGTCGATCACGAACGACTTGTCGATCTTGAGCGTATGCAGCGGCAGTTGCTTCAGATAGGCCAGCGAGGAGTAGCCCGTGCCGTAGTCGTCGATGGCGATCTTGATACCCCGGCCCGCCAGGCGCTCGAGCACCGCCGAGCTGGTGGCGATGTCGCTCATCAGCAGATTCTCCGTGAGCTCGATCTCCAGACAGTCGGCGGGCGCGCCGATCTCCTCGAGCAGCGCCCCGATGCGCTCGGCGATATCGGAGTGGTGAAAGGACAGCGTATCGTCGACGTTGACCGCCACGCGCAGGGCAAGACCCTCGGCGCGCCAGGCCATGCACTGTGTCAGCGCCTCGCGCAGCACCCAGTCGGTCATGGGGTTGATCAGCCCCGTGCGCAGGGCCATGGGCAGGAACTCGTCCGGATACATGAGACCGCGACGCGGATGCTGCCAGCGCACCAGCGCCTCGACCCCGCTGACCCTGCCCGAGGCGAGATCCACCTTGGGCTGATAGTGCAGGCGCAGTTGGTCGTGATCGAGCGCGCCGCGCAGCTCGGCCATCAGCCTGAGCCGCTTCGTGGTGTGGGGGTTGGTCCCTGCGTCGTAGAAGCCGTAACCCAGCCCGGCTCGCTTGACCTCGTACATGGCCACATCGGCCCGGCTCATCAGACTGTCCACGCTTTCGCCATGCTCCGGGAACATGGCAATGCCGATGCTTACCCCCACATAGAGCTTCTGGTTGGCAACACAGAACGGCTCGCTGAAACAGTCGAGCAGCTTGCCCGCCACCTTCTCGGCGGTGTCCCGGGCATGCTCCATCTCCGGCAGCAGGACCGCGAACTCGTCGCCGCCCAGGCGGGCAAGCGTGTCGGAGCCGCGAAGCTTCTCCGAGAGGCGCGCGCCCACCCTGCGCAGGATCTCGTCGCCCACCGGGTGGCCCAGGGTGTCGTTGATCTCCTTGAACTGGTCCAGGTCCATGAGCATCAGCGCCACCCGCCGGGGCGCGCGCCCGCGCCCGGCCGCGGCAATGGCCCGCTCGAGCCGGTCGAGCAGCACCGTGCGGTTCGAAAGCCCCGTGAGACTGTCGGTGGTGGCCAGCACATGCAGGCGCTCCAGGTTGTGCTTGGTATCCGTGGCATCCTCCATGAGCCCGTCGATGCGCACCACGCGACCGCTCTCGTCGGTGAAGGGGTGAAACACGCGCCGGAACCAGCGCAACTCCCCGTCCGGCGCCCTGACCCGGCTCTCCACCTCCACCTGACGCCCCGCCAGCGCCTCGCGCCAGGCCTGGCGCACCGCCTCGCGGTCCTCCGCCACGGTCCAGTTCAGACAGGGAATCGGTGTGTCCACGTCCATCTCGCAGATCCGCCTGCTGCTGGGGCTCACGTACAGCGGCTCGTTGCGCACCACGTCCACCGACCACAGCACCTGGGGCAGATTCGCCAGCAGACTGGTGATCTGCTCGCGCAGCGCCTGCGCCTTGTTGCGCTCGTCCTGCACCTGGCGCACGGTCGCATCCCAATAACCCTCGAGCATCAGCCCCATGTCGCGGAACAGAAACTTCGTCACCGCGTTCTCCAGGGCGGTGCGCTCGGGCTCCGGGACATCCGCCAGGCGCGCGTGCAGGTGATCCCAGTACAGCAGGTAGGCCCCCATCACCCACACCGGCTCCACGCCAAAGCCGTAATGCACATCACCGATATGGGCCAGACGACGGGCCGATTCCCGGTCCACTCGCCCGGAAAGCAATTGCCACAGGTGACCCAGCTGGGAGCTGATCAGCGCGCGCAGCTCGCCGCCGCCCTTCTGGTATCGGGCCAGGATCTGCGCGGTGACCGGGTAGCTCAGCAGATAATCGTAGAAGATCTCGGCAAAACGCTCGCTCTCGCCGATCAGCACCTCGTGGTACCTGACCAGCAGCCGTTGATCCTGTTCCGTGATGCCCAGAAACTGCGCGAACGCCTCATGGATGGTCTGATCCGAATATACGCGCAGACGCGCCGAACCCGCCTCTTCACCGGAGGATTTCGAAGACAAAGTGAATACCCCTGAGCTGAATATACGTAATTTTTTTCCGGTTATATGAACAAGTTATGGTGATGTCAATGATCACGGCCCG
>SLNU01000108.1 GCA_007132865.1 Bacteroidales bacterium
AGAAAGATTATCGCGTTTTCACAGGAGGGGATGGTCTTCAGGTCTACGGTGATGCTCTCCAGGCCTTTGGCGGCCCATAATATGCTGTAGTTTTCCGGGTCGGTGAAGCACCGGCGCCGGGGTTCCAATCTTCGTACAATCATGGTCTTTGCGATCGCTTATTTTGTGGTTGCTTTGTGGTTGTTTATCCGCACATACTTAAATGTTTGTTTAAATTAATCATAATTTCCGGAAAAAAAAAGCCCCCGGAAAAAATTCCGGGGGCCCATGTCTGAAAAACTCAGACTACTGTGGGGTTTTGTGGTTTTGTGGTAGTTTTACTCCGTCATCACCGGGAAGATCAAGTCGGCGTAATCGCAGCTTACGTTGGGATTGAACGGGGCATAGATGCCGCTGGGGTTCCCTTTCCACAGCCAGATATGCAGCTGGTAGTGCGGGAAAGGAGGTCCGCCGCCACCAAAGCGGTGATCGTCAAACTCTTTGTTGCCGACCATTGGCGGACCGTCATTGTGGTCATCCCAAAAAGCCGGGAATGGCAGCAGCGGATTGTTGTCGCCGTCGTAGATCTGGAAAGCGGGAACGATGTATTCCACGGCCACCAGTTTAAGTGTTCCGTCCTCCTGGGCTTCATACACCAGCACTTCAGGCTTTAAAGGATCCACCTCTATGTTGAACAATATGCCATAGTTCACAGCATGAAACCCCATCCCGCCAAGCTCCGGTTCGTAAACACAATGGGGGTCAAGCGCATACCCGTCAGCCTCTGCCACGGCAAAGTCCTGGTACTTCGCGGTGGCCTGCCTGATCTGCGCAAGCAGCCGGTTCTGTGCGGCATTTCCTGGTCCTTGTCCGCCGGAATTATTCAGCGCGGCCACTTCATCCAGGTGGATGCCCTCCAGGTTGGAGCGTTCAGACATATGGGCGTTGCTGTCACGCAGGTCCTCCTTTGAGCAGCTTCCAACCGCAAATACGAGTGCTGCCGCAAAAACAGGAAGCAGCAGTCTTTTCATCAAATTGGTTTTCATAGGTAGTGGTTTTTTGTGGGTTTGTAAATGTGAATAATAAAATGGTTTAGGTTAAAGCAGACGCAAATTTGCAAAACAAAAAGGTTAGTTTCCCTGTGAAAAAGGAAGGGAATCATGCAAAAAGGGAAGTAAAACAGGGGCGGCCCCGCAATCGCGGAATCGCCCCTGCAGCGGCCGTAGCAGATCCGTAGTTTATTCCAGCTCCCCAAACACGTATTCCTTCGGAGGCTCCGTACCTTTCAGGTGGCGCACGAAATAGTCCCAGCGCTGCCGCATCATGTAAGGCTCCCCATAATAGCCATGTCCGCGGTTCGGAAACATGATCATATCAAAGTCCTTGTTCGCAGCAATCAGGGCATCAACCACCAGGTAGGTGTTGTAGGGCGGCACATTGGCATCCAGCGTACCGTGGGTAATCAGCAGTTTGCCCTTCAGGTTCCCTGCCAGCAACTGGTTGGCCTGGTTGTCATAATTGGTGGTCTTGTTGCCATCTTCGTCGGTGTAGGTCTGCAGCAGTCCCTGCCACTTTTCCGCCCAGTCATCGGTATAGTTGCGGTTGTCGTGGTTCCCTGCACTGGAAACCGCCACCTTGAAAAAGTCGGGGTATTCGAGTATGGCGCGGGTGGATGCAAATCCACCACCGGAATGGCCGAAAATGCCCACCCGGTCGATATCCATATAGCGGTATCTTCCGGCGAGTTGTTCGATCATCGTGATCTGGTCGGGCAAGCCATTGTCGCCCATGTTGCCATAATAGGCATCGTGGAATTCCTTGGAGCGCCCGGGCGTGCCCATGGCATCCACCTCCACCACTATGAACCCGAGCTCGGCAAGTGCCTGCTTGTCTGAGCGCGAAGCCCGAAACGAGCGGTTGCCCACGCTGCCACCCTGGGGTCCGGGATAGATATAACACAGCACCGGGTAAGAAGCGGAAGTCTTCAAGTTGGATGGCTGGTACATCAGTCCCCACAACTCGGTTTTACCGTCCCTCGCCAGCACGCTGAACTCTATGGGCGGCACCCAGCCCATTGCCTCAAGAGCCGAAATATCGGCCTTCTCAAGCTCCATGACCAGCTCCCCTTCCATATCCCTGATTACAGATACCGGCGGGGTGTCTGGTGTGGAATATGTATCCACAAAAAGGTTTTTAGAGTCGGATAGGCCAAGGCTGTGGTTGGCGGGTTCAGGAGTCAACAGCTTCAGGTCATTTCCGTCCAGTCTTACACTATATAAATAATTAAAATAGGCATTGCCCGGCTCGCGGCAGGTCCCGGTAAACCATACCTTCCTTTGCGCTTCATCCAGGTGCACCACATTGATTACATTCCAGTCTCCCGTGGTAATCCTGTTCTTCTGTGCTCCGGTTCCTAAATCGTACAGATATAGGTGTCCCCAGTTGTATCGCTGGGAGAACCAGATTACTTCGTTCGACCCTTGCAGCAACCGCCAGTTGTGCCGCATATTGTGTCCGGTTTCTATAAAGCTGGGCATCTCCTCGCGGATAATGTCCCTTACCCTGCCTGTTACCGGATCGGCCACCCGCAACGTGGCCACCTTGTGGTCGCGCGAGGTGGAGACAAAAGCAAGCATGCTGCCGTCTTCGCTCCATTCGGCATCCAGCAGGTCGCCGGCACGGTCGGCCACATGGTCGGTCAGGCTGGATCGGTGCATATCAGGCTCCATCTGCAGGCGCACCATGCGGGGTCCGCCCTCCAGGTTGATCACCACCCGCTCAATGCGGAAAATCAGGCTGTCACCCGGGAGGGGGTATTTCCACTTTTGCAACTCTCCATGTCCGACTGCAGTAGACACCAGGTACATGTCTTTCGTACCCCGGCCGTCATGCCTGAAGGTGGCAATGCGGCGGGAGTCGGGCGACCAGAGAACCACCGGGCGGTCGCGTTTGGACCAGCCGGCATTGTTGGTACCGTAGCCATAGTCCTCCTGTCCGTCAAACGTCAACTGGGTGCGTGC
>SLNU01000305.1 GCA_007132865.1 Bacteroidales bacterium
AAGCCGTTGGGGTCGTAGCTCTTCCAGTCGATGCTCATGCGAATCGTGGTCCCGAGGGAAGAGTGAATGGATCATCGCTACAGGATAACCCAGGATGCAGGATTCGATACTCAAGGTGGACCCCGATGGCCTGGGCCGGCCGTGGCGGGAGAGAAAGATCCACCCTTGAACTTTGAACTTTGAACCTTGAACCTTGAATCTTGAATCTTGAATCTTGAATCCCGATCGCCGAATCACCCCGCCAGTGCCTCTCCAGTCAGCGGCCCGTCGGGAAGTTCCTCGTCATGGCGATAATGCACCAGCTTCCAGTAGCCGAAGAGATTGGCGTTACGCACATCGATCCGTTCCAGGCCGGGCAGACGGGGCAGCGAGTCCAGTTCCATGTCGGTGCGGAATCCAAGTATCTTGGACAGGGGCCGCAGTCCGCGCTCCATGCGACGTACAACCGGATGATTCGAGGCAAAGTGATTGATCACCAGTACATCACCGCCGGGTATGCAGACCCGCTGCATCTCCGCCAGCAGCCGCTCGGGATGAGGCACCACCGAGGCCACGTACATGGCCACGACACTGTCAAAGCTGTTGTCCGGGAAAGCCAGCTGCTCCGCATCCATTTCCAGCAGGGCCTCCACCTGGGACAGGCCGCGCGCCCGTTCCCGGGCGATCTTGAGCATGTCCGGGCTGACATCGATACCCACTACCCGGGCATCCTCCCGATAGTCCGGCAGGGAGAGCCCCGTGCCCACACCCACTTCCAGAATCCGCTGGTTGGCAGCGGTGTTGGCCAGCTGCACCGCCATACGGCGCCCGCCCGCAAAAATGGGGCCGAAAAAGGCGTCATACGTCAGGGCATAGCGCTTGTAGGCGCTTCGGATGGAAGGGAGATCCATGGCAACCCTTGGCGAAAGTGGTGTCTCTGTTGTACCGGCTCCGGGCCTGCGTTTCAAGGGGCGGTCCCGCTTTGGAGATCAGGCTGACCCATGCGCAGAACGGCCACATTCACCCCGGCCTGGTGGCTGCCGGGACCTCACCTGCAGACCCTCGTTCCCAATCTGCTGCCACGCCGCGGCACCCCGCTCAGGCGCGAGCGCCTGGAACTGCCCGACACGGATTTCCTGGACCTGGACTGGGGCCCCGCCCGCCCGGGGCCGTTGGTGTTGCTGCTCCACGGGCTGGAGGGTTCCAGTCGCAGCCCCTACGCGGCGGGCCTCATGAATCGGCTCGCTCAGGCCGATTATCAGGGTGTGGTGATGCACTTCCGGGGCTGCAGCGGAGAGCCCAATCGCCTGCCTCGATCCTACTCGGCCGGCGAGACCGGGGATATCCGGTATGTGGTCGATCACGTCCGCGCATGTCTGCCCGACCGGTCGTTGGGTGTGGTCGGCGTATCGCTGGGCGGCAACGCCCTGCTCCGCTGGCTCGGGGGCCCGTCCACGGGCACGCCCGTAGACACCGCCATCGCCATCTCCGTGCCCTTCGATCTGGCACGCGCCGCCGACCGTATGAGCCGGGGCTTTTCACGCGTGTACCAATGGTACCTCCTGGCGCGACTCAGGCGTTCCGTGACCCGCAAGGCCCGGTACATGACCATGCCCGTGGAGGTCTCCGCGCTTCGGCATCTCAGGGACTTCAGGGCTTTCGACAACGCCGTCACGGCGCCGCTTCACGGTTACCGGGATGTGGACGACTACTACACCCGGGCCAGCTGCCGGCCCCGGCTGTCCGGCATTCGGGTGCCCACGCTGATCCTGCATGCGGAGAACGATCCCTTCATGAGTCCGGATGTGATTCCGGAAGCGCACGAACTCTCCGACTCGGTCCAGCTTGAAGTCGCGGCGGGTGGCGGGCATGCGGGGTTCATGGACAGCTTCGGGCGGAGGTGGCTGGAGGAACGGTGTATCGCGTGGCTGGAGGGGCGGTTTCCTGCCGAGGGGTAGGGTCGTCCGGAGAACTGCGACGAACGGGTTGGCATCAGGGGCGGTTTGGTGGGGGGCTGTGTTTGGCGCGGGTTCTCTTGCCTGAGTCTTTGGAAAGTCAAAGGCTTTCGATTGTACGAGTCAAGGACATGGGTAACACATCAGTCCAAGGACATGGGTTACAGTCTGAGCGTCCAGTAAGGGGTCTTGCCACCTTGTTTTTCACGTAGATCCACTGCTCCCAGGCGCAGGGGACCGAAGTGGATCTCCCAGACCCCATCATCGATCTCCTCCAGACCCACCCTTTCTCCCGCGAGCAGGTGCGAGAGGTAGATCTGCCCACCATGGGCATAGACAACACCGCTGTGGCTCACCACCTTGACCTGGACATGGCCCGGGTAGAACAACTGCGGCAGGCTCTCAGGATAGGGCCGGGGTGAATCGCAGTAGTGGCTCGCGGGCACCTCCTGGCCCAGGGCCTCATGAGGGCGGTGGTGGTTGTAATGATCCCGAAACTGGTCAAAACAACGCTGTTGCGCCCTGCGGTTGGCACTGGCCGGGCGGGTGGTGGCCCGCTTAAGGGTGCGGTGCATGCGTTCGTGACGCCCATTTTGCTGCGGCTTGCCCGCCTCGGTGCGCTCGGGGACGATGCCCAGACGGATCCACCAGATCGACAGACGGCTCAGCCCTGCCGCAGCGGTGCTGGCAAAGGGCACACCGTTGTCGCTGCGGATACGCCTGGGCAGGCCATGCTCGCGGAACAGGTGGCGCAAGTGGCGCTGCGCCGAGGCGGTATCGGTGGCCTGCTCACCCCGACAGCCCAGCAGATAGCGGCTGTGGTGATCCATCACGGTCAGTGGATAACACCACTGAGCGTTGCCCAGGCGAAACTGGCCCTTGTAGTCGACACTCCAGAGCTCGTTGGGCTCATGGACCGGGCCGAACGGCTGGGGATAGGGGCTGACCCGCCGGCGCCGGCGTCGGGGCTCGGTCAGGCCCGCGGCCTTGAGGATGTTGTAGATGGTGCTCTTGGAAGGCACCGGCTCAGCGGGGAAGCGCGCACTGAGCTGGGCCTG
>SLNU01000103.1 GCA_007132865.1 Bacteroidales bacterium
ATCAAGACACGTGGTTATATAACGGTCAACGATTAGGACGAAGAGATGTAAAAATATACCTCACACCTAGTGATGACGAACCATTCAAAACCTTAGCTGATGAATTAATAAACAGGTATAAACTAACCACAGAACACACACCCACAAAAATAATAACTGCTATGTACAGGTATTGGAACCTAACGGGTAGCTGGAGTTACGTTACTGATTTACAACAATTCGGTAATGTTGAGTGGTGGGAAGACGCTAATCTTGGTTTAAGTAGTCGTAAAGGTGACTGCGAGACAAAGGCTAAATGTATGTATAACACCGCTTATTGGATGCTCAAAAAACTAGGTAAAGAATCATCTGTTTGGCGTTTAACCTTTGTTTGCAGTATGGTACTTGGTGAAGGGGGTCACGGTTACTGCACGTGGTTACATAATGATGGTGAGTATTACGTTATTGAGAGCACTTACGACCCTGCTGGAAGTAAAGGTAAAACTTGGCTTAAAACACCAGTACGATATAATAACTTATATTACTCATTCTGGGGTTTCGCAACTCGTGAACGCAGTTGGAAGGGTAGTAATAGTGCATTAATGAGGTTTTTTGAAGGTGAGTAGTTATGGGTGGTAGGAGTAAACTAGCTGATGAGTTACTAACAGGGCTAAAAGGAGTAAAGATAGGTGGGTAATGGTTTTTGTGTCGTTTTAAAGAAGGGTTTATAAACCTTTAGGGGTAGTTACCGACACTCTTAAATAGTAGTAACCCCTATATATTAAGATGAGGTTGAATCTTATGATTAAAAAACTTTTAGGTAAAATAGGTAAACAACTAGTACTGTTAGGGCTTAACTGGCTTTACAACTATGTTGATACTAACAAAGATGGAAAACTGGATCGGGAAGAGATTGAGAACTTTATTTCTGACATTAGAAAAAAACTCTCCCAATTAAAAAATCGGAACTACTAAAAAAAGTGGTTCCTTCTTACATTCATATAGGTGATTAGGTTCACCTATGGAGGAAAAATAAAATGGTAAAAAAAACAAGTAAAAGTATAGTGTTGAAAATAGTATCTGGTGCTTTAGCTGTTGGTTTCACAGGAGCAAGCGTACTAGCAGGAGTAGGGTATTATGAGAACAAGGATTTGAACAACGAAGTAGTAGACCTCCAATCACAAATCAATATTTCACAATTAAACATTGAGGAACTTAATAGTTTAGTTAGTGAACAAGATTTAGTGATTGAGAATAAAAGTATGGAGATTGTTAATTTAAAAAACACCACCCCAGAAATAATTACTGAAGAAGTGATTGTTTATGTGGATAACGAAGACTTAGCTTTCGTTCTTGAACGATTAGAAGATAAAATGATTATCGAGGATGCTGGGGTTATTGTTGAGGAGTTAAGAGCTGAGGATGAGGCTATCGTTAACGTTATCAGTTTCTTAAAAGGTAATGATGAAGTTCTTAAAGCTATGGAAGATCAAGGTCTTATCGAGAATGATAAAAAGGTTAAACTATTAAAAGTTTATGATTCTTATGATGATTTAGAAATTCTTGAGAGTGATTACGAGTCTGGTACTTACGAATTTAAAGTAATGTTTAGGTACTTTGATGAGGTTGCTGAGCAGTCTTTAAATGTAGAAGTGGTTGGTGGTATTGATTACGATGGTGATTTTTACTTCTTAACTGTTGAATAAATTTTTCTTTTTTTTAGGAGGGGTTAATCCTCTCCGCTTAAATTTTTTATATGTTTGTTTATCTTCTTCTTATTATTATAACTTTAGGGTGTTTACTTATTTCTTCCTCGTTAATTATCTCCCAGTCTCCTTCTTCGTACCATTCTATAAAGATACTAATCATACCTTCAATAACGTTATTCATAGATACCCTATCCCATAAGTAATTGATAACGTCTATTTTTCGGTCTTCAGTTTCATTCATATAAAAGGTTAAAGCTTCTAAACTCTCCCAAGTACCTTCATTTATATCATTGTAACTTGTCTTCCCTATTTCTAGAGCTACTGTTTTGTCCTTGTTTATTAAATAATTACTCCATCCCATTTTTTAAAACCTCAATTTACCATTCTTTTGATAATTTTTAAATTGTCTAAGTATTTGCTCATAAAAATCTTTTAATACTATGTATTTTGCACTGTGATTATTATAACCGTTTTTTCTTGCGAATAAATATTTATCAAACACCTGGTTTAATAGTTTAATATTATAATTAACAGAATATGTTTCACAAATATTTTTTATGAAAATAAATTCTGTATTATTTTCCACGTGACTAACAATACTATCTAAAGTTTTTTTGTTATTCATTTATTTTTAACCTCATAATATGGTATTCCACCAATAATAAAATTATTCTTTTTCTTAATATCTATTCTACCTTTAACCGTTAACTCAAACAACACGTTATTATACACTTGTCGTAAGAAACTCTCGTAAGGTTCATTATAACGCTTATCATAAGGGTCTGTTAACCCACCGCCTAAAATAATTAAATTATCATTATCATCTTTTCTTCTATAAGCCACGCTGAAACCTTTATCTTTACCTCCACCACAACTAAACGTTTGTACACCATCAATGTATAACCTCATAATCTTATGGTTATCTTCATCATAAGTAACTATTTTATCCTCTAAATCCTTATTAATAATTGTTTGTCCACCACTACTACCTTTATACCTAACGAATAAGTGTAACGGTTTATAATTATCAATAATTGTTTTTAGTGTATGATTATCTTTATTTTTCTGTGTCCAATACTGTTCCATTTTTTTATTTTAACACTCCTCTTTCTTTTATTATTTGTTGAGCTTCTTCAGTGGTTAACACCCAGTAACCCAGTTTATTAGGTGTGGCTGATTTATCAGGGTTAATAACGAAACCAGCTGTTGGGTCTATACACTCATCACTCCATATCATTATTGTTTACCTTTATATTTAAAACCCACGTTTTTCTTATTAAGGATTTTGTAAT
>SLNU01000113.1 GCA_007132865.1 Bacteroidales bacterium
ATACGGTATTCAAGCGGCTGCTCGACATCGGCGACATCATCGGTGTAAGGGGGTTCGTATTCACCACAAAAATGGGCGAAACAACCATCCACGTGAAGGAATACAAGATACTGTGCAAATCCCTCAGGCCGCTGCCCGTGGTCAAGGAAAAGGACGGACAGGTGTATGATGCATTCCAGGATGCCGAGCAAAGATACCGTCAGCGTTATTTAGACCTGGTCGTGAACCCCGGGGTAAAAAAGGTGTTCCGCCAGCGGGCCAGATTGATCGAAAGCATGCGTGGGTTCCTGCTGGATGCAGGCTATCTGGAGGTGGAAACCCCTGTGCTGCAGCCTATTTACGGGGGCGCCGCTGCCCGTCCGTTCAAAACCTATCACAATACGCTTGATGCCACCCTTTACCTGCGTATTGCGGATGAGCTTTACCTTAAAAGATTGATCGTCGGCGGATTTGACGGGGTATTTGAATTTGCCAAGGACTTCCGCAACGAGGGCATGAGCCGCTTCCACAACCCGGAATTCACGATGATGGAGTTGTATGTGGCCTACAGGGATTACTACTGGATGATGGACCTGGTGGAGGAAATGGTAGAAAAGATCGCGGTCGACCTGCATGGCACCACCCGCATTACAGTCGGGGAGCATGAGATCGATTTCAAACGTCCCTGGAAAAGGTACACCATGTATGAGGCCATTGCCCATTTTACCGGCACCGACATCTCTGAAATGGATGAGGAAAGCATGCGCAGTTTCGCGGAAAGCATCGGCGTGGAGACCGATCCGAGCATGGGCCGGGGCAAGCTGATCGACGAGATATTCGGGGAAAAATGCGAGCACCATCTGATCCAGCCAACCTTTATCACCGACTACCCGGTGGAAATGTCCCCCCTTGCCAAAAAACACCGCAGCAAGCCCGGCCTGGTCGAGCGTTTCGAGGCCATCTGCAACGGAAAGGAGATTTGCAATGCCTTCAGCGAGCTGAACGATCCGATAGACCAGCGCAAACGCTTTGAGGAACAACTGGAGCTGGGGCGCAGGGGTGACTCCGAGGCCATGATGCTGGATGAGGACTTCCTGAAAGCCATTGAAACGGGCATGCCGCCAACCGCGGGACTCGGGATCGGGATCGACCGCCTGGCCATGATCATGACCAACAGCGCCTCCATACAGGACGTGTTGTTCTTTCCCCAAATGCGTCCGGAAAAAGCGGCCATGGCTGACAGCAAGCAGGAAAGCTTTGAAAAGGCAGGCATCCCGGAGGTATGGATCCCCCTGCTGCAGCAAAGCGGTTTCACAAGCCTTGAAGCGCTGAGTGAAGGCAACCCCAACAAAGTCTTCAACCAGTTGTGCGGGCTGCGCAAGAAGCTGAAACTGGATACACCCCCGCCCAAACCGGAAGAGGTGAAACAGTGGATCGAGGCCGCCGGGAAACAGGCCGGGTGAGAAATGCCGGCCGACATGCTTAAACAGACCTACAGACGGCAAGTCCGTGGTCACAGCCAAGATGCCCGGCCCTTGCCCTGAAACATTTTTTTGTACATTTAAACCCGAAATTCCTGAACCAAACCCGATTCTGATATGCCGATACTGGGATCCATCGTAAAACGGGCCATTGGGCTTCGAAGCAAGATGCCCGCCATATTCAGCACCAAAGATGCCGCCATCACCCAGAAAAAGGAATTAAAAAAGCTGCTGCGAAGGTCTGCCAACACCGCCATTGGGGAGCATTATGACTTCTATGACATCCTGATTAGTGACGACCCGGTTGCTGAGTTCCAGTCCAGGGTGCCGATGCACGACTACAATGCCATTTTCAGGGACTGGTGGTACCGCAGCCTGAACGGGGAGCCATTTGTCTGCTGGCCCGGCAAGGTCCGTTACTTTGCCCTTAGCTCCGGTACATCTGAGGCTTCCAGCAAGCATATACCCATCACCGGCGATATGCTGCGTGCCATCAAGAAGACCAGCACCAAGCAAATCTTCAGCCTTGCCCGATTCGATTTTCCCAAATCTTTCTACGAAAAGGGAATACTGATGCTGGGAGGCAGCACCCACCTGAATTACAACGGGACCTATTACGAAGGGGACCTTTCGGGAATCACCACCAAGAACATCCCTTTCTGGTTCCAGCATTTCTATAAGCCGGGCAAGCGCATCTCCAAGGAGCGGGACTGGCCTACGAAATTGAATGAGATCGTAAAGAAGGCGCCGGACTGGGACATTGGTGTGATCGTTGGGGTACCTGCCTGGTGGCAAATCCTGATTGAAAA
Source organism: Bacteroidales bacterium (assembly GCA_007132865.1). The sequence goes on from SLNU01000113.1 coordinate 2,270, forward strand.
GATTATCGAAGAATACAAGCTGAACAACATACACGACATCTGGCCGAACCTGTCCATTTTTGTCCACGGCGGGGTGTCATTCACTCCATACGTAAAGGGGTTTGAAAAATTGCTGGGCAAACCACTAACCTATATTGAAACCTATTTGGCGTCGGAAGGTTTCGTGGCCTTCCAAAGCCGTCCAAACACCAACGGCATGCAGTTGTCGCTTGACAATGGATTGTTTTTTGAATTCGTACCCTTCAACCCTGACAACTTTGACATGGAGGGCAACCTGAAGTCAGACGCCAGGGCACTGACCATTCAGGAGGCCGAGGAAGGCCGGGAATATGCCCTCCTGCTGAGCAGCTGCGCCGGCGCATGGCGTTACCTCATCGGAGATACGGTTAAGTTTGTCAACAAGGAGCTGAATGAAGTTGTGATCACCGGGCGTACAAAGCATTTCCTGAACCTGTGCGGAGAGCATTTGTCACAGGAAAACATGAACATGGCCATCAAGATGGCGGAAGACCAGCTTAACATCGAGGTGCGGGAGTTTACGGTGGCCGGCATCAAACACCAAAGCATGTTTGCGCACAAGTGGTTCGTGGGCACCGACAGCGAGGTGGATCCAAGGGTGTTGCGGGAAATGATCGACGAAAACCTAAAGGTGCTGAACGACGACTACCGGGTAGAACGCATCGCAGCCATTAAGG
>SLNU01000195.1 GCA_007132865.1 Bacteroidales bacterium
AAAGGCCGCATGCATATACCGGCTTCGCCGCATGCCAGCGCTTAAAAGGCCGCATGCATATACCAGCTTCGCGCTGCAAATTTCCTTCGGAAATTTAAAGGCGCTCACCCGGTACATGCATGCTACCTTAAGGGGACTAAGTCGGTGCACGACCGGAACAGGAATGCTGGCTTAGGGGCGAACAGGCCGGAGCGTAAGCGGGACAGGCTGGTAACCCGGGCAGGGAACGGACCGTCCTAGGCTGTCAAGCAGGGCGCTGAACGGGCGGCCAGGCGAGTCCCTTGTAAAAGGGCTGGCCATTTAGAATTGAAAAAGAATCCTGCACAGCAGTTACAGTATAAATCAAGGAAAGAAAAAAACAACCATAAAATAAAATGACATCATATGGGCTTTTTGCAAACCATTCGCTCGTCACAGACCGTTGGGAAGTTTTTCATCCTTTATTATGCAGTGGGGTTCGTCGGACTGAGTCTGCCGGCCACACGGGAACTGTTCATCCGGTTGATGCCCTGGTCCATTTTGGGCAGCATGGCCCTGCTGATGATGTTCCATCGGAGATGGACGGCCAGCCATGTGGGGGTGATTTTACTGATCGCACTGGCCGGCTACCTGGTAGAAGTGGTGGGTGTGCTCACCGGATTGGTATTCGGGGAGTATTCCTACCAGCATGCGCTGGGACTGAAGGTGTTCGACACCCCGCTGATGATTGGGGTGAACTGGGCCATGCTGATCTATTGCGTGCATGCCATGCTGGAAGACACCGGACTGCCGGCCGTGCTCAAAATCATTACCGGTGCCATGCTGATGGTGGGCTATGACTTTATCCTGGAACCTGCGGCCATCCGCCTTTCGATGTGGAACTGGGGTGGGAGCGCCATCCCGTTGCAGAACTACATCGCGTGGTTTGTCATCTCGCTGGTGTTCCTGTCGGTCATGCGCTTTTCCGGAATGAAGACCGGCAACCGCCTTGCGCCATGGCTGTTCTGGGTGCAGGCCGCATTCTTTCTGCTGCTAAACCTTTCCCTGCGCTTTCTTTTTCCGCAGACAGCCATTTGATCCTTTCGGGAAACGATGAAAACCTGTTATTTTTACAAAAATTCCCATAGAAGCCAGAGACCATCCCCATGATCAAAGCAAACCACAACAGGTTTTATGAATGGTTCTTCGATGCCTACATCAGTTACCTGATGCGGTCTGACTTCCGGGAATGGGTGGTCGTGGGCGATTTCAATGATAGTGGCGGACCCATACTGATGATTGGGAACCACTTCAGCTGGTGGGACGGCTTTTTTGGTCGGAGGCTGAACCAGGTGGTGTTCCGACGCAAGTTCCACCTTATGATGCTTGAAGAACAACTGGCATCGCGCATGTTCCTAAGCAAACTCGGTGCTTTCTCGATTAAAAAGAAGAGCCGCGATGTGCTTGAGTCACTGAAATATGCGGTGGAGCTGCTGCACGAGCCCGGGAACATGGTGATGCTGTTCCCCCAGGGCAAGTTCCAGTCCCAGCACGATTACCCGCTGCGTTTCGACAGTGGCTGGTTCCGGATACTGGAACAGGCCCCCGAAAACACCCAGCTGGTTTTCTGCGTCTGCCTGACCGATTATTTCGCACACCGGAGACCGGCACTGACCATCTACCTGGAACAGCGCGGTGCACAAAAATTTTCTTCCTCCCGGGAAGTCGAGGAGGCATACAATGTATTTTTGAAGGACGCCATCCGACAACAAACCGAAAACCAATGATCTACCTGGCCTGGTTCCTGATCGGATTCCTGGTGCTGCGGCTGATGGTCGTCCTGGCCAACCTGGCTGCCCGGCCCTGGCTCAGGGATGCAGGCACCCAGCCACACCTCAGGGAGGAGGCCAGCATCCAGCCCCGGGTTAGGGTGGCCGATATGCCTACGCAGTCAATGCAGCCACCGGAAAGCCGCCCGGGAGAGGTTGCGGTGCCTGCCAGCAATGCGATTCCCCTGGTTTCCGTGCTGATTCCCGCCCGCAACGAAGGTTCCGGGATCGGAAAACTGCTGGACAGCCTGGTCCGGCAAGACTACCCGCGGCTGGAGATCCTGGTCTACGACGACCTTTCGACCGACAACACTGCCGACATGGTGCAAGAGTATGGCCGGCGGGACCACCGCATCTCGCTGATCAAGGGCGGCCCCCTGCCCGCCGGCTGGCTCGGAAAAAACCATGCCTGTCACAGGCTGGCTGAACAGGCGAAGGGGGATTACCTCTTGTTTCTGGATGCCGATGTCGAAGTGGAAAACGGACTGATCATTCATGCGCTGGCGCACCTTCAGAAGCACCGACTGGCACTGTTGTCGATCTTTCCCCGGCAACGCATGGAAACCCCCGGTGAGCTGGCTGTGGTGCCGTTGATGAACTGGATCCTGGTCAGCATGCTGCCCCTTCCCCTTACCAGGCTATCGTCCCGCCCCTCGCTTTCCGCAGCCAACGGACAGTTCATGCTGTTCGATGCGGGAATTTACCGGGAGCAGCGATTTCACGAGCAGGTCCGCGACAAAAAAGTGGAGGACATCCTGATCTTCCGACAGATAAAAAAAAGCCGATTAAGGGGGGAGACGCTGCTGAGCAACGGGCAGGTAAGCTGCCGGATGTACTCTGGTTACCGCGAGGCCATACAGGGCTTCTCTAAAAACGTATTTGAGTTTTTCGGGGGCAGCGTTCTGCTCACCCTTGCCTTCATGGGCATTACGGTACTGGGGTTCATCCCCGTCTGGCTCTCGATGGGTCCGACTCCGGCCGCCCTCTACCTGCTGGCCGGAATGCTGATCAGGCTTTTGTCCAGCCTGCTCAGCAGACAACCCCTGGCAGGCAACCTCATTTTCGCCCCCATCCAACAATTTTCGCTCGTACTGGTTGTATTTACCGGGTTGTGGAACCGCATCCACCGTAAAACGACCTGGAAAGGCAGGAATGTAGACATGGCAAACCG
>SLNU01000022.1 GCA_007132865.1 Bacteroidales bacterium
ACTCTCTGTTCCCGAGTATTGGTGGAGAAATAGTTTTAATGTCCATCTATTAACATACCTTATTAGGTATGAGGATACAGAGGGGGAGTTGGATGAGATTCTTAGGCATATTCAAGTCCATATCAGCGAAGATCCGTATGATCTCCTGCCCCTAGTTAAGAAGACTCCTAGTTATAGGGGGAAAGATGATAATTTTCCTGGTTTAATTGAGGTTTTTGATACTTACTCTATCCATGATTCTGGACTGTGTTTCTATATCAGATCAGCGGCCGGGATTAAGAGAGGCTATAAGAAGTATGATAAAATCTCTGAGTATATTCTTGAAGGAGTAAAGTAGAATGATTCAAGTATACTGTGATGTATGTGAAGAGATGGTGGAAGTGGATGAAGAAATCTACTTAGTAGATTGTACCCACCCTAGCTGCCCTATCTCTCCCAGAATGTTTGATCTTGAACCTTATCAAGAGCTTGACTTTGATGAGGACAAGGGAATCTACCCAGATTATGAGCATATTATTTTGGAGGATGAGTGAGTAATTATATTAAACACACAGCCTGTCCATGTGGTGAAAGCAGTGATGCCTTTGCTATCTATGATGACGGAGAAGGTTCTAATGGATATTGCTGGAAGTGCCATAAATATTTTCCAACAGTAGACGGAGATATGACTATTACAGAGACTAAACCAGAAAGAGAAATTGATCCTCAATCTCTTCCTTGTAAAGAGATTGGGGCAAGAATGATCAGCCAACAAACAGTAGAGAAGTATGGAGTTAGAACTAAGTTTGATACTTCAACTGGAGAACCGTGTGCTTGGTATTTTCCCTATCATAGGGAAGGTAAGATAGTAGGGTGGAAGGTCAGACTAGCTGATACTAAATCTTTCTATACTCTTGGAGATGTTAGAGGAGGTATAGAACTATTCGGTCAACATCTCCACACTAATGGTAAGATGGTTGTAATTACAGAGGGAGAATTTGATGCTCTTGCTGCTTATGAGATGTTTAAGCAGAGGGGTAAGGACTATAAGGTAGTAAGTCTGCCTAACGGAGCTAATGCTAAGGCACTTAAGCCTCATATTGAGTGGCTCAATAGGTTTGAGAACATTATCTTGTGCTTCGATCAGGACGCTACGGGACAACAGGCAATCAAGAAAGCAGTAGATCTCCTTCCTCCAGGGAAGGTTCGTACCATGTCCTTCAACATGAAGGACGCTAATGATATGCTGCTTGAGGGGAAGACAGATGAGTTTATCAAAGCTCTTCATTCTGCTAAGGCAGAGCGTCCTGACGGTATTGTATCCGGTAGCGATACTTGGGAAATGATTGTTAATAAACCCAAGGTTAGCTGCTATCCCTATCCTTGGCAGGAGATTAATACCCTTACCTATGGTAAGAGGTTTGGAGAATTAGACACCTGGACTTCTGGGTCTGGATCAGGCAAGACTCAGGTATTTAGGGAACTAATGTATCATGATCTTGTCACCACTGACTATAATATTGGCATCATGTCACTTGAAGAACCACTGACAGATACTATTGAGGCTTTGATGTCTATCAGGATGAACAAGAGGATTCACTTGCCTGATGTGAGAGAGAAATTATCTAAGGAGATATTAAAAGATGCTTGGGACTCTACTGCTGGCACTAATCGTATCCACCTTTATGACCATTTTGGTAGTGTGGATGAAGAATCCCTGTTTTCAAAGATACGTTATTTGGCTAAAGGTTTGGATTGCAAGTTTATATATCTTGACCATCTCAGTATTGTTGTATCTGGATACGCTGCTCAAGGAAATGAGCGCGAGCGTATAGATTCAATCATGACAGAGCTAAAGAGACTAACCCAAGAGCTTAACATCTGGATTGGTCTTGTAGTTCACCTCCGTAAGTCAGACACTAAACCTTTTGAGTTAGGAGCTATTCCATCTCTGGATGATCTTAGAGGTAGTGGTGCTATTAAGCAGTTGAGTAATGGTGTGTTCGCTATCAGTAGAGACCAACAACATCCAGATGATAGGATCAGAAATACCTCACAACTCCATGTTCTTAAGTGTAGATTCAGTGGGCAGACTGGCCCCGCTGGATGGCTCTACTTCAACAGAGATACTGGCAGGATGGAGGAGTGTGAAGCTCCTATCCCTCAAGTTACAGCAGAAGATGAGGAGTTTTAAGATGATAAAGAAAACATGCGAGTCTTGTAAATATTGGAGAAAATATCAAGAAGCGTTTTCTACTAAAAGTTTTATGATTTGTGAAGGCTTTGATGAAGCAGGTTCTTTAGAGAATGTTCCGCATAATTCAGCAGAAGTGTACGTTATTGCTCATGATGACACAGGTTTAGATTGGCTGTTCCTAACAGGAAAAGATTTTTCATGTAGTAACTATAAGGCGGTGAAATTGGAGGCGTTTCCAGCGCCCATTCAGGAGGTGAGTGATGAGTGAGCATACGCCGGAGCCGTGGCGAGTCGTTTCTAACTACCGTATTCATGCGGACATCAAATCATCTTGCGTCGCGGTTGCCATGTGCGGTGACCCCGAGTACAGCGACGCTTATGTGAAGGAGGCTTGTCTCAGATGGGCCGCAGATGCTGAGCGCATCGTGATGTGCGTCAACGCCATGCAGGGCATGCCCGACATGAAGCCGGGGAGTGTGCGGAAGCTGGTGGAGGCGCTGGAAAAGCAAATTGCTGAGTGGGAGGCGTTTAGATACAGCGGGTATGTTCCACCAGAGGACGGAGACGCCCGCTACTATGCTCAAGAGGCAATAAGAGACTGCGCAGATCAGCTCAGGAAACTATTAAGCGAAGCCCTGCGCGAACTGGGCGAGCCGGAGGAATTATGAGTAGGATGGTGTTTGACATAGAGGCTGATGGCCTCCTATTAGAGGCTACTAAGATCTGGTGTATAGCAGCAATAGATATTGATAAGGAACTAGATTATTTCTGG
>SLNU01000059.1 GCA_007132865.1 Bacteroidales bacterium
CCACAACAAACTGGCTGTGCAGTCTGCCGTTGATGATCTCCTGGCAAGCCGTTTCAATGGCATTTGCAATTTGGGTGGGAAGAAGTCCAAGGTCATGATTGGCTTTGGCGGCGGCCATTTTAACCATCACGAGGCTTTGGATTAATATGGGAAAGAAAGCCAGTGTGACCCCCGAAATATTGAAATTTTCCAATGCCCGTAAAGTCTGTATCCCATAATATGCTTCGTAAGGAACCTTTCGTTCTCCAAGCAGGTCTTTCTCAAGGCGGGTGCGACCGGAAACGTATTGCTCTGCAAGGTTCACAATCCGTGAGTTGCTTTGCCGCATTCGTCTGGAGATGACCTGGGAAATGCGGTAAAAAACCTTTAATGCAACCTGGGGATGGGTGGAGAGCATCGATTTGAAACGTTCCCCGCTGAGGATAAGGGTTGTGGTGTCCTGCAGAGCCCTGGCGCTGGTACTGTGAGGGGTTTCTGACAGCATGGTTCCCTCTCCGAGAAAATCATAGGGACCAAACAAGGCAAGGCGTTTTTCATCTCCGTAAGGGGTTGATTTAAACAACTCAACGCTGCCCTCTGCCAGCACAAACAGCTTTCTGGATCCGGGGGTGTTCTCTGAAAATAATAAGTCTCCTTCTTTGTAGGTTTTCTTTTCTATTTCCTTGACCAACAGGTTGATTTCATCTTCTTGAAGTTCGCTGAATAATTCAACCTTTTGCAGTATTTCCAAAATATTTAGCATAGATCTGGGTTTTGTCGTTTGTGGGTATTTTAAAAAGGAACCCGGAAATGGATTTGCAGTGGTAAAGATAATGAGGTTTTTATGCAAATTTTGGCTTACTCATGCCCGAGGGATTTAGGCCTATTCATAAAGCCGTTTCATTCGCTCACCAAGCAGTTTTAAATAAGCCTTTTTAAATATTCGGATAGGAAGCTGATCTCCACCAGTTCTTCCCACTTTTAATCGATTCCTTCAAACTTGCTGATTTGATTATCTATCGCCTTTGCGGGTATATGCCACTTATTCATGGCCGACCGGAAATCATGGTTGTGGATTTTCCGTTTTTTCTATTGAGGTTCAGCGCCAATCACTCAGTAACTCCTGGCACAAACAGTACAGGTGCCACCATGTCGTACGCCGGGCACAGAACCCAGCTCAAATTTTTTAACATATTTCCGAAATTATGTAATACTTCACCGAGGCATTTCCGTGAAATTTGTTCCAACTGCAAACACCATTTAAATGAGTATTTATGTGGGGTTTGATGCTGTTTGTGTATTCGGACGTTTCTATAAACATAAAACAAAAAGTGATGAAGGTAAAAAAAATGAAGGCAGTCACGATTGCTGTGCTGTTAATGTTCCCTGCCTTTGGCTTCGGACAAATTGCTCCAGATCTTAAATCAGCGGCTGACTTTGCCATTCTTGCCGCAACCGAGATCAGCTTTGCTCCACCAATGAGCACGATTAATAACATGGATGTCGGATTGTATCCGGGCGTGCGCTCTTCAATTACAGGAGATGTTGCCAATTTAACCTTAAACGGTGGGGTGATTCTGGCCGCTGATGAAGACCCCGCCAACAGACTTCCACCGGCCAAACAGGACCTGCTGAATGCATACCTTTTTGCGGCTGCTGCAACGGTCCCGGCCCCGGCCACAATTTCAGGCAACCAGGGTGGCAGTACCCTTGCACCGGGTATTTATAAATCAACCTCTACACTTTCAATTGAGGGTACGCCTTTAACGCTTGATGCTGGGGGCGATGAAAATGCGGTTTGGATATTTCAGATAGAATCTACCCTGACGACTACCGTTGGTGGCGACGTTATCCTCTCTGGTGGTGCCAAGGCGAACAATGTATATTGGCAGGTTGGTTCTTCCGCTACAATTGGAAGTGGTACGGATTTTAAGGGCAACATTCTGGCGCTGGTTTCTATCACCATGAATTCCGGAGCTACCATAGACGGCAGGTTGCTTGCAAGAAACGGAGCCGTAACATTTGCCGGCGGCAGCACGATGAATCAACCAGAAGAATCCCAGGTTGTTCAAGGCGACCTTGCCATCACAAAAACCGCAACTCCACAGACTTTTTCCGCCCTCAATGATCAGATAGACTATGAAATTGTGGTTACAAACACCAGTGGCGCAGCTGTGGAAAACATTGCTGTTGAAGATAACCTTACGGGAGACACCTGGACCATCACATCACTTGGCGCGGGATTAAGCCAAACTTTTCCGACTACATACAACATCACAGCGACAGACCTTCAAAACGGTTTCGTTGCGAATATTGCCACCGCTGAAGCAACTGATATCTTTGTAAGTGCCTATGAAATCGTCACAAAGGAAGGGCTGCTGATCACCAAGGTATCCTCTCCAAAAACCTTTTTTTTCCCGGGGCAGGTTATCGACTACCTTATTGTGGTAGAAAATACCGGCTCCACTACATTGGACAATATAGCAGTCAGTGACGACCTGACTGGGGATAACTGGTTAGTAACCCTTGATCCGGGACAAAGCCAGGTGCTGGAAACCTCCTATACCATCCTGGAGTCAGATATGCTTAGTGATTTTGTGGAGAACACCGTTACGGCGGAGGTGGATTCCGAAACCGTAATTGATACTGAGATTGTTACGCGAACTGATTCCCCTCCATCTATCCCACTTTCATTAGGGGCTCTGGTGCTCGTAGGCCTCCTGATCGGCGGATTTATGGTATTTCAATACTGGCGCTCAACGCTAACAAGGGTTTAGAATGCAGGTACTCCCGCAGGGTATAAATTAATCAGCATTCTTGCCGCTTCCCTACACGAACCCGAGTAAAGCCCGGAAACGAACCCGAATCCGAATGCGCGTACGGGCCCGAACACGAACCCGAATCCGAATACAATCCGGCCCGAACACAAACCCAAAGAGCCTCTCTGAAGATTTCA
>SLNU01000206.1 GCA_007132865.1 Bacteroidales bacterium
CAATCGCTCCAGTTCATCCCGTTGCTTCTGGAGTCCTTCTTTCGTAAAATATTTAACTTCATTCATTTCCGTATTCTTTAATGTCAGGCAAATTCTTGCATGAGGCGGGAAAAAACTTCCCTCCGGGGTAAAAAAAAACTGTTGACAGCCCGTAAAACCAAACTGGCAACAACTAAAAAGAAATATATAGAATCCTAAACTGATTGGTAAAAAACACCTGATCATGGAACGTTCCCATAACCAGGCCATTGTTTCTCAGGTAACCAACTAAGGCAAAAATAAGGAATTAAACAATATAAACAACAAAAATATCAAGTGTATTTCTTGTTCAGGATTTCCGAGAAGATTACCGCCGTCCTCAGGTCGAACTCCGGTACCTCCTCCCCGCGGTCGGACTGGTACTTTTCCTCAGCAATTGCTTGCTCCCGTGCATCCTGTGCCGCATGTATGCGTATCAGGTCCTCTATGGTCTCAACCTTCCCTTCCGCGCTGAATTCAAAATCATCTTCCACCCCGTCGGCGCCCTTAAATTCCTCATACCCCTGAATAAGTGTTTGCTCCTGCCGTCCTTCTTTTTTCTCGTTATAGCTCTGCTGGGCTTGCGACTCCCAGGACTGGTAGGCCGGCTGGCGTCCGGACCTCTCAGGCTCCGTTACTTCGGGCGTACGCTCATAGTCCACCTCCTGACGGACATCTTCCTCCACAGGGGGTTTTTTCTTTTTTCCGCCCCCGAGGAATTCCTCCAGCAACTCCTCCATATCCACTTCCGTGGGCGGGGCCGCAGATGGATCCTGCTGTGCATCGGGTTTGGGCATGCCGGCCTTTTCCCTGGCCTTTTTCTGCCTTTGGAAATAACTGACCACGAGCCAGATAACAAGGAGGATTATATAAAAAAATTCTTCCATGGTTTGGTTTTGTTAATTGGTTACCTGCAGATAGGGGGGATTAAAATAGGTCTGATACCGTTTCAACGGATGGGTGGCGGGGCCGCTGATTACAGATCCATCCAGCAAGAGGAACCGGGAACCGCAAAGGGTGTCAATGGCGATCGGGGAATCAAAGACGCGGACCAGGGCATGCTCCTCGAATGGGTGGTAGGGGCAGGCCCTGTCAAATGCCATGAATTCATCCTCAGAGGCACGGTAAATGATGATGCCGCGGTAGCCCCCGGTATAATAGGCAAAGCTGTTGATGGTGTTTAACTCGATATGCATTGTGGATTGCACATTGATCGTAAAATCCACGTAGCGGAATGGGACCGGATGCTCATTCTCCTTGTCACAGGAGAATGGGACCAGCACAAACAACAACAGGAAAATCCAGGCAATGCGACGGTTCATGCGATTCAGATTCGGTTCATGCGATTCAGGTTCGGTTCAGGTGTTCAGGTTCGGTTAAGGTAATTAATATCGATAGTATTCCGGTTTGAACGGACCTTCGGGTTTCACCCCGATATAGTCGGCCTGTTCCTTGCTTAGCTTTGTCAGCTTCACGCCGATCTTCTCCAGATGCAGCCTGGCCACTTCCTCATCAAGGTGCTTGGGAAGGGTGTAGACGCCGATCTTGTATTCGTTTTTCCAAAGGTCCAACTGCGCCAGTACCTGGTTGGTAAAGCTGTTGCTCATGACAAAACTTGGGTGGCCGGTGGCACAGCCCAGGTTCACCAGGCGTCCCTCTGCCAGCATGAAGATCTCGTTGCCGCCGGGGAAAACGTATTTGTCGACCTGGGGTTTGATCTCGACCTTCTTCACGCCTTCCATCTGGTCGAGCTGGTCTACCTGAATTTCATTGTCGAAGTGGCCGATGTTGCACACGATGGCCTGGTCCTTCATTTTTTCCATATGGGCCGTGGTGATTACATCCTTGTTGCCGGTGGCCGTTACAAAGATGTTGCCCTCGTCCAGGCTTTCCTCCAAGGTTTTAACCTCAAAGCCTTCCATGGCTGCCTGCAGCGCGCAGATGGGATCGATCTCGGTTACGATCACACGGGCGCCATAACCGCGCATGGACCTGGCACAGCCCTTGCCCACATCCCCGTATCCGCATACCACCACGACCTTGCCTGCGATCATTACATCTGTGGCCCGCTTAATGCCGTCGGCGAGGGATTCCCGGCAGCCATACAGGTTGTCGAATTTTGATTTGGTGACCGAGTCGTTCACATTGATGGCCGGCACCAGGAGTTCCCCGGCCTCCATCATCTGGTAGAGCCGGTGCACCCCGGTGGTGGTTTCCTCCGAGATACCCTTCAGTTCAGCGGCCATCCGGTGCCACTTGCCATGGTCCTCCACCAGGGTCTCTTTGATCAGGTTCATCACAATGGCTTCTTCCCGGTTTGAGGCCTGCTTGTCCACCACACTGGGCTTGTCTTCTGCCAGGTAGCCTTGATGGATTAAAAGCGTGGCATCTCCCCCGTCGTCCACGATCAGTTGCGGACCTTTCCCCCCGGGGAAGGTCAGTGCCTGGTTGGTGCACCACCAGTATTCCTCAAGGGTCTCCCCTTTCCAGGCAAAAACCGGAATGCCCGCCTTGGCAATGGCTGCAGCGGCATGGTCCTGGGTGGAGAAAATATTGCAGCTCGCCCAGCGGACATCCGCGCCCAGGGCGGTAAGGGTTTCTATAAGCACCGCGGTCTGAACCGTCATGTGCAAGGATCCGGAAATGCGGACACCTGATAATGGTTTCTCTTTCCCGTACTTTGCCCGAAGGGCCATCAGTCCGGGCATTTCCTTTTCTGCGATTTCAATTTCCCTGCGGCCAAAATCTGCAAGGCCTATGTCTTTTACCTTGTATTGCATTTGCTTTTCTGTCAATATGTTTTCCATTCCCTATTGTACTTTATTCTTTATATTTGTGCAAAGATAACACATTCTGAGTGTTAAAAAACCCAAGGAATGAGCCTTTTCCTCAAGAGAGCCACCAGGGATGCAGCCA
>SLNU01000355.1 GCA_007132865.1 Bacteroidales bacterium
CCAACACCCAATAGCCAACACCCAACACCCAAAAGCCAAAAACTATGTTTAGCAAAGAGACTTACCAAAATCGCAGAGAACAATTAAAAAAACATGTAAATGACGGCATCATCCTGTTGCTGGGCAATGTGGATGTACCGATGAATTACCGGTCGAACACCTACAAATTCCGGCAGGACAGTACTTTTTTGTACTTCTTCGGGATCGATCATCAGGGCATGGCCGGGGTGATGGACCTGGACAGTGGAAAAGATTTTTTGTTCGGAGACGATGTGACCCTCGACGACATTATCTGGATGGGACCCCAGCCGCTGGTCAGCGAGAAAGCTGCAAGGATTGGGGTGCAGGATTCCGCCCCGTTCTCCAAACTGGCTGGGGTTTTGTCAGATGCGATGAAGGCTGGTCGGAAGATCCATTTCTTGCCGCCCTACCGTGCCGAGAACAAACTCCTGCTGGAGGAACTGCTGGGAATCAAACCCGGGGAGCAAGCTGGCAGGGCTTCGGTGGAACTGATTAAGGGCGTGGTTGCCTTGCGCTCAGTCAAGGAGGACCAGGAGGTCGCAGAGATCGAAAATGCAGCGGAAACGGCCTGGCTGATGCATACCACGGCCATGAAAATGGCCAGGCCCGGGGTCTGGGAATACGAGATCTCCGGCAAGATGGAGGGCATTGCTGCGGCCGGCGGAGGCATGCATTCCTTTCCGATTATCCTGTCCATCCGCGGAGAAACCCTGCACAACCACTACCATGGCAACCAATTGAAGAAGGGCGACCTGCTGCTGGTGGATGCCGGTGCCGAGAATGCCACGCATTATGCCACCGACCATACGCGGACCAGCCCGGTGGGCGGGTCTTTCTCCCCACGGCAGAAGGATATTTATCAGATCGTGCTGGATGCGAACGTGAAGGCCATTGAGGCCATCAAGCCCGACGTGCCGTTTCGTGACATTCACTTTTTGGCGGCCAACATCCTTGGTGGCGGACTGAAGGAACTCGGACTGATGAAGGGGGATATCTCCGCGGCTGTGGAGCTGGGGGCACATGCCCTGTTCATGCCGCACGGACTCGGACACATGATGGGGCTGGATGTGCATGATATGGAAGACCTGGGAGAGAATTATGTCGGATATGACGAGGAGATTAAGCGCTCCGATATTTTCGGCACAGCCTTCCTGCGGTTGGGACGCCGCCTGCAAAAGGGCTTTGTGCTGACCGTCGAGCCGGGCATATATTTCATTCCCGCCCTGATCGAGAAATGGGAAGCCGAAGGCAAGTTCACCGAATTTATTGATTACAAAAAGGCGAAGGAGTATATCGGTTTTGGCGGAATACGCCTTGAGGATGATATTCTCGTTACGGATAATGGTTACAGGAACCTGGGCAAGCCCATTCCGAAAACCATTGAGGAGGTGGAGCGGATGCAGGAATAAAAAAACCCCGGAACAATTAAGCTCCGGGGCCACCAATCAACTAACCAAAACAACAACATGAAGGTATCTTAATAAAACCAAACATCCGTCGTCACTAATAGAACTCCGAAAATCGGAATTTGTTTTTAAATGTACAAAAAAAAATCAGAAAAAAGCCTAAAAAAAGAAACTTTTTAAAGCACCAGGCATTCCTTGATTTTTTCCCAGGTCCGATGTACGTCATGATCCAGTCCGACTGAGAACCTGATCAGGCCTTCCGACAGGCCCATTTCCCTCTGCACATCATCCGGAACCTCGCTGGAGGTGCTTTTCCCTGAATTGCTGAACAGGGTTTTGAAATACCCCAGACTGACGGCCAGGTAGCCCACGCCGGCCAGCTGCATTTTTTCCATCAATACAGAAGCCTTTTCGCTGGTTTCCAGATCGATGGCAATCATTCCGCCAAAGCCGAAATCGGGATGCATCTGGCTTTTCATCAGCTCGTGCTGGGGGTGGCTCGGCAAGCCGGGATAAATGGTACGCAGGCCAGCTTCCTCGAACTTTCCGGCCAGGTACATGGCGTTGTGGCTGTGCTGCTTCATCCGGATGTGCAGTGTGTGCAGGTTCTTGTGTATTCCTGAGGAACGGAGTGGATCCAGAACCGGGCCCAGCAGCATGGCAGAACCGGTATTCACATCGGCCAGTGAGGCAATAAACTCATGGCTGGCGCAAATGGCTCCCGCTACGCAGTCGTTTTTCCCGTTCACAAATTTGGTAAGGCTGTACAGCACGATATGGGCACCCAGTTTGGCAGGGGCGATCATCATCGGGGTGAAGGTGTTGTCAACAACCAGCGGAATATTGTGCTTGTCGGCGATCTTTGAAAGTCCCGGCAGGTCCGAGATCTGCAACATGGGATTGGTCATGGATTCGGTGTAGACCAGACGTGTATTCGGACGGATGGCTTTTTCAACCTCCTCCAGTTTGGTGATGTCCACAAAGCTCACCTCAATGTTGAATTTTTTCAGGTAATTGGCCAGAAATGCGAAAGTCCCCCCATAGGTGGTGATGCTTGACACAATATGGTCCCCGGCATTGCAGAGCTGCAGCAAGGTGCTGGTGATCGCACCCATGCCGGAGGCTGTCACCCAGGCACTTTCGGTACCCTCCATCGCAGCCAGCGTATCGGCCAGGTATTTATTGGACGGGTTCCAGTGGCGGGAGTAGAGGAAACAGCCTTCCTGTTCCCCATGGAAGGTATCAACCATGGTCTTGGCCTCCATGAAAGTGTAAGTGGCCGAATCGGTAATGGAAGGGTTCACGTCCCCGAATTCCCCAAAATGGAGAAGGTCCTGGATATTGCTTGCTGGATCAAATTTCATAACGATGGAGTTTTGAGGGTTTATCCGACAAAAATATGAATATTCAGGGAAAACAGGAAAATAAAACAAATAATTCGTGAAAACATCTAATTACGGTTACATATTGTAATCGAAATAGTTTATTTTTGCATGATTCGTAATGTAAATATTGAGGAAAATGGAGAAAGGCTTTCAAATTGACAAAACGGACAAAAAAATCCTGGAGCTACTGGGTACCAATGCACGGATGTCATTCATGGAGGTGGCCCGAAAATGCGGCATCAGCGGGGCAGCCGTGCACCAGCGGTTCCAGAAGCTCACCGAGGCAAAAATCATTGACGGGTCGCGCCTGACACTGAGTCCCAAGGGATTGGGATTTCAGACCTGTGCATTTATAGGAATACAGGTCAACCTGACCTCCACCTCCACCCATCAGAAAGTGTTTCAACAGATCATGGAGATTCCGGAAATTGTAGAATGTCATCATGTTACGGGGAAGTATTCCTTGTTTATCAAGATCTTTACAAAAAGCAACGAACATTTGAAGAAGGTCATTGTCGAGCGCATCCAGGTAATCCCGGAGGTGACCGCCACAGAAACCTTCATTTCTCTGGAAAAGGGCTTTATACGGGAGTTGCCGGTCAGAGAGGGGAATGTGTCCCATTATGACTAGGGATTACCGGATCAACCGGAAACAGCAAAAATACTAACTTTGAAAAAAATCTAAAATTATGTTTACAGGTATTATCGAGACCATGGGCAAGGTGGTCAAAATTGAACGGGACAGGGGCAACATCCATTTCACGATAGAAACCCCCATTGCAGATGAATTGAAAGTGGACCAGAGCGTGTCGCACGACGGAGTCTGTCTGACCACGGTACATGTGGACAAGGAGAAAAAGCAGTATACCGTCACGGCCATACAGGAGACCCTTGATAAGACCAATATGCGTACATGGGAAGTCGGCTACGAGGTGAACCTTGAGCGTTGCACAAAGATTGACGGGCGGCTCGACGGGCACATCGTGCAGGGGCATGTGGACCAGACCGCGGTATGTACACGGGTCGAAGAGCTGGATGGCAGCTGGAAGTTCTGGTTTGAATATGATCCGGGCCCAAAGAACATCACAGTCGAAAAAGGCTCCATCTCGGTGAACGGCGTCAGCCTGACCGTGGTCGATTCAGAGCCGAATGTGTTCTCCGTGGCAATTATCCCGTACACTTACGATGTGACCAACTTTCACAACTTCCGGTCTGGCTCGGTCATCAACCTGGAGTTCGACATCATCGGGAAATATGTGGCAAGGCTGCTGGAACAGCATTTTGCCGCGAAAAAATAAAAACAGGCTGTCCCGAAAGCACGGGACAGCCTGTTTTTGCAATTGGGGCCATGCAATTGGGGCCATGCAATTGGGGCCTTGTGATGGGGCCATGTGATACAGAGCCCTGGCCTGTATGCTTATCTCACAAGTCCGCGCTGACGCAGCAGCGGCTCAATCTGGGGCTCGCGTCCGCGGAAATCAATGTACATCTCCATGGCATCCTTCGTACCACCCCTTTCCAGGATGTTTTTGCGGAAGGACTGTGCGGTGGCCTGATCAAAAAAGTCACCGGTCTCACGGAATGCTTCATAGGCATCCGCATCCAGCAAACCAGACCAGATGTAGCTGTAGTAACCGGCAGAATATCCGCCTGAGAAGATATGTCCGAAGTGGGTGCTGCCATGGCGGAAATGGATCTCAGGGATCAGTCCGATTCTTTCGATGGTCCGCCGGTCAATAATACTGGCCACCTCCTTGAGCTGGTCTTCCGGAAAAGCTTCTGTAAGGGTATGGTACTCCATATCCAGGAAGGCAGATGCCAAGAACTCCACGGTTGAAAACCCCTGGTTGAACTGCGAGCTGGCAACCAGGCGGTCCATCAGCTCCTGCGGCATGGGTTCGCCGGTTTCATAGTGCATCGCAAAGGTCTTCATCACCTCTGGTTCGTTGGCCCAGTTTTCCATGATCTGGGAAGGGAGCTCCACAAAGTCGCGGGGGACGCTTGTGCCTGCCAGGCTCGGATAGGTCACGTTCGATAACAAGCCATGCAGGGCATGTCCGAACTCATGGAAGTAGGTGGTCATCTCGTCATAGGTCAGCAGCGAGGGCTGGCCACCGGAGGGCGGGGAGAAGTTGCATACGATCGTAATGACGGGATGGACAAAGCGGCCATCGGGGTCTATGCGCTGGCTGCGGTAAGCGCTCATCCAGGCACCGCCGCGCTTGCTTTCACGCGGGTGGAAGTCCATATACAGGATGCCGATATGGCTGCCGTCTGCTTCAAGTACTTCGAATACCTGTACATCGGGGTGGTATTTGGGAACATCTGTCCTTTCAATGAACTGCAGTCCCCACAGTTTTTCGCTGATCATGAAGATCCCGGACCTTACGGTGTTCAGCTCGAAATACTGGCGTATCTCCTCCTCATCGATGTCATAAAGTTCCTTCCTGACCTGCTCGGCATAGTACCGCCAGTCCCACTGCGCCAGCTGAAAATCATGTCCCTGCTGGTCAATCAGACCCTGCATGGTTTGGGCTTCTTCCTTGGCAATGGCCAGTCCGGCATCCCAGAGCTGGGTGATGAAGTCCATCACGGTGGGCACATTTTTCACCATGGTCTCCTCCAGTCCGAAGTCCGCATGGCTGTCATAACCCATCAGCTTGGCCCGTTCAATGCGAAGGTTCACGATCTTGCCGATGATCTCGTTGTTGTCGAATTCGTTGCCCATGTTCCCGCGGTTGATATAGGCCTGCTGCATTTTCTCGCGCAGTTCGCGGTTTTCGGCATTGTACAGGAAGGGCATTACACTGGGATTGTGGAGGGTGAAAACCCATTTCCCTTCCAGTCCTTCGGCTTCAGCCCTTTCGGCAGCACCAGAAATGGCAGACTGCGGCAGTCCGGCCAGGTCTGCTTCATCCTCAACGACCATTTTCCAGGAATTGGTCTCTCCCAGCACGTTCTGTCCAAATTGAAGCGTAAGGGTGGACAGCTGCTGGTTGATCTCGCGCAGGCGCTCCTGCTTGTCTTCCGGCAGTGCAGCACCGCTGCGCACGAAGCCTTTGTGGGTCTCCGTGAGCAGACGCATTTGCTCGTCATTCAGTCCGAGTTGATCCTTCTGCTCATACACGGCCTGTACGCGGGCGAACAGTTCGGGATTCAGGCTGATGTTATCAGAATGGGCCGAAAGTTTCGGGGCCATTTCCTGGGCAATCTCCTGCAGTTCCGGACTGGTCAGTGAGGAGTTGAAGTTGTAAAAAACTGGCAATACCCTATAGAGCATGCTGCCGGAATATTCCAGCGCCAGAATGGTGTTTTCGAACGTGGGGGCTTCGGGGCTGTTCACGATCGCGTCGATCTCGGCTTCACGCAGCATTATCCCCTCCTCGATGGCCGGGGCAAAATGTGCATTGGTTATTTCAGCGAACGGGGGAACCCCGAACGGAGTATTAAATTCGGAGAAGAAAGGGTTGTCCTCCTCCGGGGCTGCACACGAAGCCATCAATATCATTGGAATCATTGCCAGATAAATTAGTTTCTTTTTCATAATTCTGCTCAGTTTTGGTTTTTTACGGGTTGATTTTCAAGCGGCTAAATTAAAGATATTTTTCGTCAATGGCAAGTCCAATCAGGAAAGCAGCCGGTCTAGAGCCTCCAGCTCATGCTGTTCGAACCAGGTGTTCTCCAGGGCACGCAGATTGTTCTGAAGCTGGGTGGTGCTGCTGGCCCCGATCAGCACCGAGGTCACACGGGGGTCTTTCAGCAGCCAGGCAATGGCCATTTGCGCGAGGCTTTGTCCCCTTTGCCCTGCCAGTTCATTCAATTGTTTTACCCGTCGGATGAGATCGTCCGTCACCTCTTCGGCCTTCAGGAAACCACTGTCCCTGCCTGCCCGAGAGTCGTCCGGGATCCCCTGCAGGTACCTGTCTGTCAGCAGTCCCTGCGCCAGGGGGGAAAAGGCAATACAGCCCACACCCTCCTCATCCAGAAGGTCCAGCAGTCCGCCTTCCACCCAACGATCCAGCATCGAGTATTTCGGCTGGTGGATCAGGCAGGGGGTTCCCAGTTTGCGCAATATGCCGAGGGCCTCCCTGGTCTGGTCGGCCGAATAGCTTGAGATCCCCACGTACAATGCCTTCCCCTGCCTTACCAGGTGGTCCAGCGCCATCATCGTTTCTTCCATCGGGGTGTCGGGGTCCGGGCGGTGGGAGTAAAAGATGTCCACATAGTCCAATTTCATGCGCCTAAGGCTCTGGTCCAGGCTGCTGATCAGGTATTTGCGGGAGCCCCATTCCCCATAGGGACCGGGCCACATCTGGTAGCCCGCCTTGGTGGAGATGACCAGCTCGTCCCTGTAGGGGGCCAGATCGGATGCCAGAATCTTCCCGAAGTACTCTTCTGCGCTGCCCGGAGGCGGACCGTAATTGTTGGCCAGGTCGAAGTGGGTAATTCCGTGGTCGAAGGCATGGCGAATAATTTTCCGCCCGTTTTCCGGCACATCGACACCCCCGAAATTATGCCACAGCCCCAGGGATATGGCCGGCAGGTGCAGTCCGCTGCGGCCGCAGCGGTTGTAAGTCATGGAATCGTAGCGGTCGGGATTGGCTGAGTAACTCATGGTATGAACTATTGCTTTTAATGGGTAAAGTTACGCATTCAATCGCTGCAGATCAACAGACGTTTGCCCGTTTGGAGCAACTTTTCGGGATCAGGTCCCCATCGATTTCGTGGTAGTGGGATTCCGGACAGTCCGGGTATTCGCAATTCACATAGCAAAGCCGCTTCAGGGTGGATATGGAGATGATCTCGATGTCGGGCGAAAGGAAACCGGGTTTAACAGGTTCCTTCTTCATCAGGTCGGTGCTCAGATACTTCTTGTTGTCATCCGGAAATACCGTGGCCACAACTACATCATCGCCCAATTCATTCTGTATCATAACGGCACCGATGAAATTGCTTCCGGAGGAGATCCCTACGCCAAGACCCCGGCTGGCCAGCTTCTGCGCCATGATGATTGAGTCCCCGTCATCCACCGCAATGACCTTGTCACATTCGTTCAGCTTCACGATTTCGGGGATGAACTCATCAGAGATGCCCTGTATCCTGTGTTTTCCGACCTTGCATCCGGTCGACAGTGTGGGGGAGTTGGCTGGTTCCAGCGGAAATACCAGGGTGTTGGGATTTTTTCTTTTAAAATACTTTCCCGCCCCCATGATGGTTCCTCCTGTTCCGACTCCGGCCACGAATGCCCCAATCTCGGTTTCCCGGAACTGCAGCTGCCAGAAAATTTCCTTTCCGGTTGTCTCGTAGTGGGCATCCACATTGTATTGGTTTGAGAATTGCCTGGGCAGGAAATAGGTGTCGGGATCCTTCCGGGCCATTTCCTCGGCCATTTCGATGCTCCCCAGAAACCCCCCTTCCTCTTTGGACACCAACCTGATGTCCGCTCCAAAGCTTCTGATAATGTTCACCCTTTCCTGGCTCAGCCAATCGGGCATGTATATGGTCACGGGATGACCCAGAAGGCGCCCGATCGCGGCAAAGGAGATGCCAGTGTTGCCACTGGTGGCCTCAATGATATGGTCTCCTTCTTTGATTTTGCCCGAGCGGTAAGATTCCTGAATGATGTGGAATGCCATCCGGTCCTTGATGCTTCCGGTCATGTTGAAGTTCTCGGCCTTCGTAAAAATGCACCTTGGTTTGCCTTTGAAGGTGTATTCCACCTTCAGCATCGGGGTGTTGGCAATCAAACGGGAAAGACCATCCAGGAGTCCGGCTGTTTTGTTGTCCATTGGTAACCATTCGATTATGTAAATATGGAGAGATATCGAGGCAATATTAAGGAATTTTCCATAAAGCATTAAGAAATTTGCCAAAAAAAAGAGGTTGTCCCGTTATTTTTGAGACAACCTTCTCTTATGTTATTGTTGACCGACCAGGATTCGAACCTGGACAGACAGCTCCAAAAACTGTAGTGCTACCGTTACACCATCGGTCACCGGATTCTTTCAGGACGGCAAAGTTAGATAAAAAAATTTTCCTGCCAAGCAAAGAGTGTTAAAAACCCTGCTTTTTGGCTGATTTTTTTTAACTTCGTGCCCGATTTTTGCGCATTATTGCAGTCCTTCCAAACCATTCGAACATTAACTTATGACACCGATGGACGATCAGCTGTATAAGAAGATAAATGATTACATGGGCTGGGGCTTTTTTGCCTTTGCCACGATGATTTTCATGATGACGCTGGAACCCACGGTCAGTTTCTGGGATGCAGGGGAGAGGCTGGCGGTTTCTTACAAACTCCAGATCGGACACCCGCCGGGGGCGCCCCTTTACCAGATGCTTGCAAGGGTGTTCTCGTTGTTGTCTTTCGGGGATGTCAGCAGGGTGGCCTATTGGATCAACGCCATGTCGGCAGTGGCTGGCGGACTGACCATCATGTTCCTGTTCTGGACCATTTCCATGCTGGCCAAAAAGCTTGTTGCCCCTGCCGCCGAAATGACCAGGGAAAAAGCCATTGCCATTTTCGGTGCCGGCGCAATCGGCGCCCTCACCCTGACCTTCAGCGATTCCTTCTGGTTCACTGCTGTGGAAGCCGAGGTATATGTCACCTCGCTTTTTTTGACAGCATTTGTTTTCTGGGTGATTCTGAAGTGGGAGGCAGCTCCCGATGACAAGGACTCCCTGAAATGGCTGGTGCTGATCTCTTATGTAATCGGACTTTCGATTGGCGTGCACATGCTCAACCTGCTGGCCATCCCGGCCATCGTATTCGTATACTATTTTAAAAAGCACAAATCCACCCCCAGGGGCATCGTCCTTACCGGCATCATTTCCATTATGCTGCTGGGATTCATCATGTCGGTACTGATACCCGGACTCCTGAAACTGGACTGGCAGTTTGAACGCTTTTTCGTGAATACGCTCGGGCTCCCGTTCCATACAGGCACCATTGCCTTCTTCGTCTTCCTGGTCGCAGCGATTGTTTATGGGCTGTATTATACCCAAAAACACAAAAAGGTGGTGGCGAACACCGTCCTGCTTTGCTTTACTTTTATTGTCATCGGATACTCCTCCTTTTTCATGCTGGTGATCCGGTCAAATGCCCATGTGCCCATCAACGAGAATGCCCCGAAAGATGCCCTGTCCATGAAGGCCTATCTGGGGAGGGAACAATACGGCAACTGGCCGTTGCTGCATGGCCCCTACTACAATGCGCCTGCCATCGACTCGGAGGATGGTACGCCGGTTTGGGGCAAGAACCGGCAAACGGGGCGTTACGAAATCATCAATGACAAGGTGGGCATGGAAACGGTCTACGACCCTGAGTTCACGACCATTTTCCCCAGGATGTGGAGCAATCGCCAGCAGATACATATCAACGGATATGAGAACTGGGGCAATGTGCAGGGCCGTCCTGTCAGGGTCAGCCGGCGGGATGGTTCGACTGAGCTGGTGAACAAACCCACTTTTGCAGAGAACCTGCGCTTTTTCTTTACCTACCAGGCAGGCCATATGTACTGGCGCTATTTCATGTGGAATTTCTCCGGCCGCCAGAACGACGTACAGGGACATGGGAGTCCGGTGGAAGGCAACTGGATCACAGGTATACGCTTCCTGGATCAGATGCGGCTGGGTCCGCAAAGCGACCTGCCGGAGAGCATGACCTCCAACAAGGGCTACAATCGTTATTATATGCTGCCGTTCCTGCTCGGATTGGCAGGATTCCTGTACCAGCTTAAGAGAATGCCAAACGATGCTTTGGTAATCGGACTTCTGTTCCTCATGACCGGACTGGCCATCATCGTGTACCTTAACCAGACGCCGTTTCAGCCCAGGGAAAGGGATTACTCCTACATCGGTTCCTTTTATGCGTTTGCGATCTGGGTCGGATTGGGGGTCCTTTCCATTGCCGATTTCCTTGCCAGGAAAATGAATCGCCGTCTGGCCGGCATACTGGCCGTCGCTGCAAGCCTTTTGCTGGTGCCGGTGAACATGGCACGCGAGAACTGGGACGACCATGACCGCTCCGGGCGCTACCTTACCAGGGATGTGGCAATCAATTACCTGGAATCCTGCGCTCCGAACGCCATCATTTTCACCAATGGCGACAATGACACTTTCCCGCTCTGGTACGCACAGGAGGTCGAAGGGGTGCGTACCGATGTCAAGGTGGTGAACCTGAGCCTTCTCAATACCGACTGGTACATTGACAACATGATCCGAAGAAAGACTTATGAGGCGGAGCCCCTGCCGTTCTCACTGGAGCCCAGACAGTACCGTGACGGGACCCGGGATTTTGTGTACATTATGGAAAGGCCCGAAGTTACCGGGCACTGGCCCCTGAACGACATCATGCGGTTCATAAGGCGTGAAGACGGACAAAACCGCATCCGTGCCGGAAGAAGGCATGAGTATTATATTCCCACCAAGCATTTCCGCTTGCCGGTTGATTCGGCAAAGGTGGTGGCCAACGGCACCGTCGCTCCAGAGGATGCGCACCTGATCGTGCCGGCCATAGATTGGACCCTCGATGACTTCGGACTTTACAAAAGCCACATGATGGTATTGGACTTCCTGGCGCAGAACAACTGGGAACGTCCCGTATATTTTGCCACCACCACAGGCATGGATTC
>SLNU01000285.1 GCA_007132865.1 Bacteroidales bacterium
GTCATATTGGTCTTCACAAGGACTTTCAGCACCTGATCTGCCAGCAGTACCGCCAGGATGACTACCCACGGAATATGCTTTTTTTTCAAAACAGTCTTGAGAATTACTTGTTTTGGTTCAGTTTGGCTTCGATGCTAAGGGTGGCATGGGGGACGCTCCTGAGGCGTTCCTTGGATATCAGCTTGCCGGTAACACGGCACACCCCGTAAGTTTTGTTCTCTATACGGATGAGCGCATTCTCCAAGTCCCGGATAAACTTTTGCTGGCGGGCAGCCAACTGTCCGTTTTCCTCTTTTGACAACACCTGCGAACCCTCCTCAAGGATCTTAAAGGATGGGGACGTATCATTGGTGTCATTTTCATTCTGCGTGGTATAGGCCTCTGTAAGCAGTTTTAAGCCTTCCCGGGCTTCCTCCAACTTCTTCATGATGATCTCCCTGAACTCCTTAAGTTCCTCATCAGAAAACCTGGTTTTTTCACGTTTGGTTTCCATACACTCGGGGTTTTTTTGCTTAGTTATTATTTGCTTTGTTGATCAGGACAAATGTTTGAATGTCGTCGGCCAAATCTACCGGGATTTTTCCGCCATCCTGAATACTTTCCTGATAAGTCAGTTTCCTTGCCAGCGTTTCAGAACAAATATAATCATTATTGTTCAATACGGCCTGAGATATTTCCTCACGGGCCTCCACAACGATCTCAATTTTGTCGGTGACCTCGAAGCCTCGTTCCTTTCGAAGGTTTTGTATCCTGTTTATCAATTCCCTGGCAATTCCTTCCTCCCTGAGCTCCTTGCTCATGGTCACGTCCAGCGCCACGGTCAGCATGCCTTCGTTGGCGACCAGCCATCCGGGGATGTCCTCTGAAAGGATGTCCACATCGCTGAGCAGAACCTCCACTTCTTCCCCTGCGATTGTCAGCAGGTATTTCCCGTCTTGCTCAATGCGGGCAATGTCATCGGCAGTGAAAGCCTGAATGGCGGCAGCAATCTGCTTCATCAGCTTTCCGTAACGCGGACCAAGGGCCTTGAAGTTGGGCTTGATCTTTTTAACCAGGACCCCTGAGCTGTCATCCAGGTATTCCAGCTCCTTGACGTTTACTTCTGAAAGGATCAATTGCTCCACGCCCTGTAATCTTTCGCGGAAGGCCTCGTTAAGCACGGGAACCATGATTTTTTGCAGGGGCTGACGCACGCGGATGTTCACTTTCTTGCGCAGGGCGAGCACCATGGAAGAAATTCGCTGTGCCAGCTGCATCCTTTCTTCCAGACTGGCATCGATGAATCGCTCATCTGGAGCCGGGAAATCGGTCAGGTGGACCGACATGGCGGGGTTGCGCCCGCTGACCCGGTTCAGGTCGGTGAACAGCCGTTCACTGAAAAACGGTGCAATGGGAGCGGATAGCATGGACAGGGTTTCCAGGCAGCTATAAAGGGTTTGATAGGCGGATACCTTGTCTTCGGTGTAATCCCCCTTCCAGAAACGGCGGCGGCAAAGCCGAACATACCAGTTGCTCAGGTGTTCATCCACAAATTCCTGTATCAGCCTTCCCGCCCGGGTAGGTTCAAAGTCAAAGTAACAGTCGTCAACCTTTTTGATAAGGGTGTTCAGCTCCGAAAGAATCCAGCGGTCAATTTCCGGCCGGTTCTCCAGGGGCACCTCACCTTCCTGGTAGCGGAACCCGTCGATGTTGGCATAGAGCGCGAAGAAGGCGTATGTGTTGTAAAGGGTGCCAAAAAATTTCCGTTGCACCTCGGCCACCCCGTCGATGTCGAACTTCAGGTTGTCCCACGGCTGGGCATTGGTGATCAGGTACCAGCGGGTGGCGTCCGGACCATATTTCTCTATCGTCTCGAATGGATCCGCCGCATTGCCCAGGCGCTTTGACATCTTGTTGCCTGACTTGTCCAGGACCAGTCCGTTCGACACTACGGTTTTAAAGGAGACCGAGTCGAAAAGCATCACGGCAATGGCATGCAGGGTGAAAAACCATCCACGGGTCTGGTCCACACCTTCCGCAATAAAGTCGGCCGGGAAATTCGCCTCAAACAGCTCTTTGTTTTCAAAGGGATAATGAAATTGCGCATAGGGCATGGCCCCGCTGTCGAACCAAACGTCTATCAGGTCTGCTTCACGCAGCATCTTATTGCCTGAGGGGGAGACCAGCACGACCTCATCCACGAATGGACGGTGCATGTCGAAGATGCCGTAGTTTTTCTCAGACATATCCGACGGGTCAAAATCTTTCAGCGGGTTGGAGGGCATAAACCCGGCTGCCACCGACTTGTCGACCTCGGCTTTCAGCTGTTCCAGCGAGCCAATACAAATGCGTTCCTGCTGGTCTTCGGTTGCCCAAATGGGAAGCGGCACCCCCCAGTAGCGGGAGCGGCTTAAGTTCCAGTCCTGTAGGTTCTCCAGCCAGTTGCCGAAGCGTCCGGTCCCGGTGCTTTCCGGTTTCCACTGTATGGTCTGGTTCAATTCGATCATGCGGTCTTTCAGGGCCGTGGAGCGGATGAACCATGAATCGAGCGGGTAGTATAATATGGGCTTGTCGGTTCGCCAGCAATGGGGGTAGGAGTGTTCGTACTTTTCAGCACGGAAGCAGCGGTTCCCGTTCTTCAGCTTGATGATGATGTCGACATCGGTGGGCCTTTCCTCAATCGGACCACCTTCCGGGATGTAATCCGGCTTGACGTAACGGCCGGCAAACTCGCCCATCTCCTCCACGAAGCGGCCCTGCTTGTCAACCATGGTGAGTGCGCCCAGCCCGTATTCCCTGCCTACCTTGAAGTCATCTGCCCCGAAACTCGGTGCGATGTGGACGATCCCGGTACCCTCTTCGGTGGTTACGAAATCGCCAAGCACCACCCTGAACGGATCCCCATCCTCCGGCTGTGCGTAGGGCAGGAGCTGCTCAAAGCGGA
>SLNU01000286.1 GCA_007132865.1 Bacteroidales bacterium
CAACGGTTTGGTTTCACGATTCCCGCCTTGTCGCTTACAGGATGTTCATGAGTTGTTCCTTGATCTTTTCCAGTTCGTCTTTCATCTGCACGACCAGTTTCTGGATATCGGCATCATTGGCTTTGCTGCCGATGGTGTTGACCTCGCGCCCGATCTCCTGGCTGATGAACCCCAGCTTTTTGCCCTGGGCCTGCTCACCATCCATGGTTTCCTCAAAATAGTCCAGGTGTTTGTTAAGACGCACCTTCTCCTCAGAAATATCCAGTTTTTCCAGGTAAAAGATCAATTCCTGCTCAAAGCGGTTGGGGTCTGACTGTAAACGGTCCCGCATTTCCCCTATGGCTTTTTGCAGCTTATCCTTCAGGTTTTGCATGCGGTTCTCCTCAAAGGACGGTATTTGTGACAACAGCTTCCGGATCTCCGATATGCGCCCGGCCAGGTCCGCCTCCAGATGCGCCCCTTCAGACATCCTGAATGCCCGGGTTTGCTCCAGCGCTTCCTTCACGGTGCCAAGCACCACGGCCCATTCCTGTTCATCCACCTCTTGTGCCGGTTGTTTCATGACGTCCGGCATGCGCAAGAGGGACGGCAGCAGGTCTGCCGAGATTGGTGCGCCCAGCTCATCCGACAATTGGACCAATTCAGAATAATACTGTTGAAGCAGCGGCTTGTTCAGGCTGAGGGACTGCTGGGCATCGGTATTGTCAAACCCGACAATCAGCTCGGCCTTTCCCCTTACAAGGCTTTGGGACAGCATGTTGCGGAGCTCTTGCTCCTTGTCTTTATAGGGCGGTGGAAGCCGCAGGGAAACATCCATGTTCTTGCTGTTCAGCGTGCGGAGTTCCACCACCAGGCTTTTCTCCGCCAGCTGGGCCTCGGCCTTTCCAAAACCGGTCATCGACAGGATCATACGCGTTTTTTTACAAATATAATACAAACTGCCGGGTGTCGCGCATGCTTTGCCTATTCCCGACAATGGATTATTCACCTGAAAAGCACCGCCAAAAGCCCGAAAAAAAGTATTTTTGTTTGAACCGGCGGCGGTTTTGATTTTTAAACCCTGCCACAATAAAAATCGCTACATGATCTTAAAGGGCCTGATTGGTTTCATTGTCGGATGGTGCAGCAACCAAGGCGGGGCAACTGCTGGGGTTAGGCCCCCGTTGCAGGTCGTGCGGCCGGCTACGCTGCAGAACCGGGGTCTGGCCCCGTTGCAGGTCGTGCGGCCGGCTACGCCGAAGAACCGGGGTCTGGCGCCGTTGCAGGTCGTGTGGCCGGACCGGAGGCAAATTCGGTTGCCGGCCCGGCTGCAAATTCAGCTGCCGGCACTGATGGCGGCTGGACTGCTGTTGTTGCTGTTCCTGTTCCCGCAGACTCCGGCCCGGGCACAATCATTTCGTGGAGGCTTCCAGGCCGGACTGACGGCCAGTGAGGTGTCGGGTGATTTGAGTGGCGGACCCAACAAACTGGGGTGGTATGCCTCTGTGTATACCGACATCAGCTTCTCACCCTATACATACTGGCAGCTGGAGATCATGTATATACAGAAGGGAAGCCGGGAGTTCAACGATCCGGAGACCCCGGAAGACGGGGTGTTCAGGGATTACCGGTTCAATCTGCAGTATGTCGAGGTCCCGGTGGTATTCAAGTTCGATTTTTCAGTCTTTGAACGGCTGCCTTATGCGGATTGGCTGACTGGGGAAATCGGGCTGTCCGTTTCCCGGGTAGTGGGGCATTTCGAGACGAATGACGAAGGGGCGGAGAACACCGACCTGATGGCCTTGGAACGCCCGTTCCATGCCGGAGAGCTGAATATCCTGGCCGGGTTTTATTTTCCGGTCAGGGAAAACCTCAGCGTGCACTTCCGGTACTCACAGGGAGTGACCCCCCTGAGGCCACATACCGGGGGTACGCAGACATGGTACAATCGGGGCCAATACAATTCTGTGTGGTCGCTCGGACTGGCCTACCTGATATTCTGAGGGATAGGGCTGGACAGATCCTAATGCTGGTGCAGGGGGCTAGCCGTGGCTGATGCGGGTGTGCGCGTTATTCTGAGGTAAACTCCGTTTGTATGTCGATATAGCCCGGATAGGGAATCAGTCTGCTGCCAACCTGGACGTATGGTTTGGCACGCAGCGTGATCCGCGAGGCCTGCCCGCCCATGTTCGCCAGGTTCAACCCCAGGTTGATCATCGCCAGTTGTGACTCCCCGCTCATTGCTTCCTTCAGGTTGGCTTCCACGGGAATGGTAAAGGTGGCAATGCCCCCGTAAGCCGGGATGACGACCCGCTCCTCATAAGTGCCCCGCGTGATTTCATGTCCGTCTATCAGCAGTATCCAATCGGCCTTGGTCAGGGCCGCATCGTTGGGGTTGGGGTTTCTGACATCGACCAGGACAGACAGGCTGAGGGGAAGGTCGCTAGACCCGGCTGCTGCGTAGATTATCAGGGCATCGGACAGGTTGACATCCTCAATGGACTGAATATTCTGGACCTTCACCCCGGCCAGGGTGGCGTCTTCCACCCCGGAGAGCCTGAACTCACAACGGGAAAGGGACTGCAGCTCACTGGAGGAGTTACATCCGGAGAGAATAACCGGAAGTGGCAGCAGGAGCAGGAAAAGTATCCTTCGAATTCCTTTGAGAGATGGTGTCATGATGGGGATGTTTTAAAGGCCATTCAGCCAGGATTTGCTTGCATTGTAAAGATAGTACATTAATTGGCTTGTTCCGCTTTCCCAGCTGGGAGACCGGCCTGAGGGGAAACCCGCATATTTTCCTGCGTTAATGTTATTTTAAATTATCTTTAACAAATCATGAAATGGCGGTCATCTAAGGTATGCAGGTCCCGTATCTGCCTACCTTTGCAAAAACCAGGCCGCATATGCCCAGGCCCATGAAACAAATCACCATCCGACAA